>NZ_JBFUKD010000045.1:0-11586 GCF_056401005.1 Microvirga sp. P4_G7
CTTTGCGATCTGCGGCTCTTCGATCGGTTCCGGTTTTGCGAGATCCGGCACTGTTTCGGGTTGCGCCTCGTTCATGCTGGGGCCGGGCGCGACGTCTTCCGCGGGTGCCTCCGGTAACGCGGCCGGCGTGAGATCTATCAAAATCGCAGGCGGTGCACTGGCCGGAACGTGATCGTCGCGATTCCATCCCAATGCCGCCCACACCGCCCCGGCGTGAACGATGCCGACGACGACAAAGGCGACGCACCAGCGCGCCAATGCAGCCGCTCGGGAATGGCGGGGTGTCTGTCCGATCATGGCTTCGAACCGCCGCTCGCCTCCTCGAGGCCGACCAGCGCGATCTTCAGATAGCCGGCACTCCGCAAAAGGTTCATCACCTTCATCAACTCACCATAGGACACCGCCTGATCGGAACGCAGGAAGATCCGCTTCTCGCGATCTTGCTGCGTTTCGGCGTCTAGCGATGTGCTGAGACTTTCGCGGGCAACAGGCGCTTCGCCCAGTGCCAGAGAGAGATCGCTTTTGATGGTCAGATAGAGAGGCTTGTCCGGTCGCGGCTGCGGCTCCGCATTGGACGTGGGCAAATCGACGGCGACGTCGACCGTGGACAACGGTGCAGCCACCATGAAGATGATGAGCAGGACCAAGATCACGTCGATGAAAGGCGTGACGTTGATCTCGGAGACTTCGCCGAGATCGTCATCGTGGCTTTCCTGAAGACGAACCGCCACCCGCCTACTCCGCTGGGCGAATATGGCCGCTCGACGACGAGCGGATCGGCGTCACGATCCTCGCCGCCTGCCGCGGACGATCGAGGTCGCGTGACAGATGCTGCAGAATCGTTGCCGAGGCATCAGCCAAACTCGCGCGGTAACCGCTGATGGATCGGGCGAAGACGTTGTACAGCACGACAGCGGGAATGGCGGCGACAAGGCCGATCGCTGTTGCCAGCAATGCCTCGGCGATGCCGGGCGCAACCACCGCCAGATTGGTCGTCTGTGCTCTGCTGATGCCGATGAACGAATTCATGATACCCCACACGGTGCCGAACAAGCCGACGAAGGGGGCCGTCGAACCGATCGTGGCGAGAAGGCCCGTGCCGCGCATCATGGCGCGACCACTTTGGGCTTCGATCCGCGACAGCGCCATTGCGACGCGCTCCTTTATGCCCTCGACTGGCAGATCCTGAGATCGTTCGACCTCCACACGCGCAGCGAGCAAAAGCGTGGCGACAGGTCCTCGCGCCAACCGCCCGTCAAGCCGCGCCGAAGCATCCCCGAGGTCGGCCGCTTCCTGAATGCGACGCAAGGAGCGCGACGCTTTCGACTTCGACGACACGAGTTCGAGGCCCTTGGCAAGGCCGATGGTCCACGTCACGAGAGACGCGAAGGCGAGACCAACCATCACGGCTTTGACGATGATGTCGGCGTTCATGAACATCGCCCACGGCGACAAGTCATGCGGCAGCGCAGCCGAGCCAAGCGAAGCCTGCGCGAAGGCGGGCGACGCCGCACACGAGACCACGAGCGTCGCTATTGCCAGCACGCGCGTTCCGGGGCGCGACGCGATGTGCCTCTGTCGGACGAGTCCACATCCCAACATGCGGTGAAGCCTCAAGCAGCGTAGGAGAGGATTTGTCGGACGCTGTTCGCAACCGAAGCATCCTCTCGCTTAAAATCAGTCCGGTCGAACCGGGGGCGACAACGGCGGGCAAGCCGTCTCCGAACTCTTAGGGCAATGACAAATGTCCCGCAATATCAATGATTTATAGCAATTCCAATGTAGCCCATCCCCTAGTCTTCCGGGGCTCACGGCGCGTGAGAGCGAGGGAGTGGAGGGAACAATGGGGTCAAGCGTGGCGTTCGCCAAGCGCAGATCGAGGAGCACGACGTGGCGCGACCAGACAATGAATCCGACGCTGAAAGCAATCTGTCGACGATGGAGCGCGTGATCTACGTCGCTGCGGGTCTCGGATTGGCGGCCGCGGCAGCGAAACCCCGTCCGAACCCTGTTTTGAACGCGCTTGCGCTCATCGGCGGCTCCTACCTCGCATGGCGTGGGTACAAGGGGAGCTGTCCGATCAAGGCGGTTCTGATCGATCCAAACGATGACAGACCGAGGATCGCTCGTAACGGCTGAGCGATCCCGGACGTTGAAATCAGATCGTGGTCGACTTGCGACCTGCGATCAGCCCCCAGATGAAGAGCACGACCACGGCGCCGACGATAGCGCCGATGAAGCCCGCCCCCTCGCCCGCCCGGTACCAGCCGATAGCCTGGCCGAGATAACTGGCCACGAACGCACCGACGATGCCGAGGATGGTCGTGAGAATGAAGCCTGACGGCTCGCGATCTCCCGGCATGATGAATTTCGCGATCACGCCAGCGACGAAGCCGATAATGATAGTCCAGATGATGCCCATGTTAGCCCTCTCTGCATTGCTGCGTAAGTCAACGCGGCCGGGCGGCCAAGGTTGCACGTACCCGCTCGAATAGCGTGATCGAGGGCCTTCAGAGCGCCGTCCATGGCAAAGGCGGGAGGTGGGGAAGTCCGAGCCTGACCCCGAAAACACCGGCAAGATGCTCCTCCGTCAGGACCACCCCTGGTGAACCTCGTGCGACGAGCCGACCGCGGTTCAGGAGCACGATATCCTCACTGGCGCTGGCGGCCAACTGCAGATCGTGCAGCACCGCGACAACCGTCACCCCCTCCCGCGTCAGAGCCTGGGCTTCACCGATGACCCCGAGTTGGTGCTTGAGATCAAGGCTCGAAATCGGTTCGTCGAGGAACAGGACCTGTCTCTTGTCGACCGAACGGCCGGCGGCGAGTTGCGCGAGAACGCGGGCGAAGTGCACCCGTTGGCGCTCTCCGCCTGAGAGCGTCTGATAGAACCGCATTCGTAGATCTGCGATGTCGGCCCGTTGCAAAGCGCGATCGATGCAGTCGTGCCGGTCTCCGCGGGACAATCCTCGCCCGATCCCCTCGACGCCGAGGGAAACCACTTCCTCGACGAGAAATGGAAAATTGAGATCTGAGGCCTGCGGCATCACAGCCCTGATCTGGGCAAGCTGCCAAGCCGGCATCCGAGCGATTGGCTGACCGTGGAACGAGACGTCGCCAGCACTCGGGACCGCCTCTCCCGAGAGCAGTTTCAGCAGGGTGGATTTTCCCGCGCCATTGGGGCCGACAACGACAGTGAAGCATCCAGGCTCGATCGAAAGCGAGATGCCATCGACGAGCATGCGCCGGCCGCGCTCGTAGGAGAGCTTTTTTGCCGTGATCGCGGCGCTCATGAGAGCCCTCGCTGGCGACTGAGAAGCAGCCACAGGAAAAACGGCGCGCCAATGGCGGCTGTGATGATCCCGATCGGGAGCTCCGCGGGCGAGACGATGGTCCGCGCGATCGTGTCGGCGCCCGTCAACAAGGCCGCGCCGAACAGGGCCGAAGCCGGCAAGAGAAGCCTATGGTCCGCACCGGTCATGAGCCGCAACGTGTGGGGGACGATAATCCCCACGAAGCCGATGATGCCTGCGGCCGACACGCACGCGCCCACCGAAACAGCGACAAGAAGGATGGCCACGGCTTTCACACGCTGAACGGCGAAACCCAGATGAAACGCTTCCGCCTCGCCAAGTGCGAGCGCATTGAGACCACGCGCCAGAAACGGCATGACGATGAGCGACGGAAGAATGAAGGGAATGACGACCGCGACTTTTGTCCAGGTCGCACCACTCAAGGAGCCTAGCGACCAGAACGACAGATCGCGCAATTGCCGATCGTCGCTGAGATACGACAGCAATCCCATGAACGCACCCGACAACGCGCCGAAGGCGACACCGGCCAAAAGCATCGTGGCAATCGATGTCTGGCCGCTACGCGTGGCGACGAGATAAAGGCAAAGCGTTGTCAGAAGGCCGCCACCGAACGCGCCGACCGGCAGGGCGGCAAACGGAACCGAGCCGAATATCGGTACGAGGACGACATGGCCGAGAACGATGGTGATGGCAGCAGCGAGCGCCGCGCCGGCCGAGACCCCGACGAGGCCGGGATCGGCCAAAGGGTTACGGAACAGCCCTTGCATCAACGTGCCGGAAACGGCGAGACTCGCACCGACGATCAGTCCCATGACGAGACGGGGCAGCCGAACCTGCAGGACGACGAGCGCATCGCCCGTCGTCGTGTTTGGACCGAGCGGTGACAAAAGCGCTGCCGCCACGCGACCGACGGGCATTGGAACTGCACCGACGCCGAGCGACAGCACCGCGATGATCGCGGTCAAGACACTCAGCGCGCTGAAGACGATCAGCATGCGACGATCGAGAGAGATCGTGCGAAGGGCGAGCGCCCGCGAGGCTCGGATCATGGATTCTTGGTGTTGAGCGACACCATGAGATCGTGCGCCGCCTCAGGTGCCCGGGGGCCGAAGCCGAGCAGGTAAAGACCATCCATCACGATCAGCTTCTTATCCTTCGCCGCAGGCGTCGCCGCAAAGGCCGGCAGAGCGAACGGATCAGCAGGCGCCCCACCCGGCCCTTGGCTCATCATGACGATCGCGTCGGGCGCTGCCGCCATCACACCCTCGTCCGAAAGCGGCTTCCACCCTTCGAGGCTGGACGCGGCGTTCGTCGCACCGGCGAGCGCCAACATTGCGTCGGCCGTCGTCCCGCGGCCACCGACGAGCGGGCGGCCGTTCTGAAGCGACAAGACGAACAGAACGCGCTTCGCGTCGGTGAGCACCTTTCGCTCCGCGTCGAGTTTAGCGAAGCGTTGCTCGACGTCGCGGGCAAGCGCTGCGCCCTTGTCTTCGACGCCGACCGCTTGCGCGATAGTCTCGATGCGACGCACGACGCCGGCCGGACTCGGGTCGTCTGGAATGCGCACGACCTTGACGCCCGCCTGCTCGACGATCTTGAGCACATCAGGAGGACCGGCACCGTCGACCGCCAAGACCAGAGAAGGCGAAAGCGAGAGGATTCCCTCAGCGCCGAGAGCGCGGACATATCCGATGTTCGGTTTCGTCTTGAGCGCTTCGGTCGGATAGAGGCTCGTCGTATCGACGCCGACGATCTCGGCATCGAGACCAAGACGATAGAGAATCTCCGTGATCGCCCCGCCCACGCTGACGATCCGGCGCGGCGCTGCAGCCTTCGCACCGAATGCAGCAACGGCGACGGCGGATCCCGCAAGTAGTGCGCGACGTGTAAGGTTCGACATGGCCATCAATCGCCTCCGGGCGAACGGATCGTGAAGGGAAGTGAGTTCGGCGTCAGAGGGTCTCGGCGAGGCTGCGCCAATTCACATCCTCAGGCTCTTTCTCGTCGCGAACGCCGAAGAACTGCGTGATCAGGCTTCGATCTGCAGCATAGAGCTCGACCGACGTGATGAGTCCGTGGCGTGTCGGCTTTTTGACGAGCCAGCTCTCAACAACCAAGTCCTCACGCAGATGAAGATTGAAGCCGGGATCGAGTACGTTGACCCACGGCCCCATGACCTTGATCGTCTGCACCGCGCCATGATGAATCTGGATGCAACCAGCGTTGCCGACAAAGCACATGATTGGAAGAGCACGCTCGGAGGCCGTTTCGAGAAGCGTACGCACCGCCGAATTGGCGAGGGGCTTGGCGTATTGTTCATCGAGAAGGTCGAGCGCTTCGCGGCGATCCAYGCCGAATTTCGTCAAGAGCGGGTGAAATTCGTGTACGTCCTGCATTCCAGCGAATGCCGTGCGGAAGCCCTCGACATCGACCGATGCGCTCTTTGCGTGAACCGGCTCGGCAGGCGAGACCAAAAGCGGGCTTGCCGCATGATCCGCATACCGGTCGCGCAGGTCCTCGAAAGCCTCGACGTTCGACTGGGGCTTGAGATGAATCTTGATGACGGCATCGCCTTGCGCATCGAAGATCTRCAAGCTGCGGCGCGGTCCCTGGTCGCTCGGCAGTTCGAGCGCGAACACGGTCTTCCAATGCTTCAGGAAAAGCCGAAGGTCGATCGCATCGTTGAGGACGAGCCCGACGCCGCCCATGATCTTGATATTGCCGAATGTTCCGACCTTTTCGTGGACGGCGGCATCGTTTCGGGTCAGCGACATGACCTCGCCCAGGCCCGGCAGGGCATTGATGAGATCCGGCATGGCGACCTGAAGTCTCACCACTTCCGGTCCCTCATGCTGGTCGAGCAATTCAGCCTCGGAGATGCCCAACTCGACCGCAAGATCACGGCTTCGTTTTCCCGTCTCGTAGAAAGGACGGTTTCTGTCCGCAACGTCGATTGCACCGGCTGTCATGTCTCGCCCCCGTGAATGTCGGAATCCGTTTGTGGCGCTCGAACGCAGCCCGAACGTCACAATGGAGG
Source organism: Microvirga sp. P4_G7 (assembly GCF_056401005.1). NCBI lineage: Bacteria > Pseudomonadati > Pseudomonadota > Alphaproteobacteria > Hyphomicrobiales > Methylobacteriaceae > Microvirga > Microvirga sp. P4_G7. Next base: position 6,352 of record NZ_JBFUKD010000045.1, read on the forward strand.
CTTCCACGCGATTTTCATCGAGACGTCAACAAGTAAAACCTTGTTTTGAATTGATCAAAATTCAGTTCGAATTAATTTAGAATCCTTCCATTGTAACTATTGGTGCTGAAATTTCGATCTTTCTAAATAATCGTCGTTCACACTGATGAAGCAGATCGCTAGCGCGCCCATCCAAGACGTTGGAATACGCCGCAGGCAAGCTCTCTATACAACTTGAAAGAATGGATGACTTGATCCGATGGCCGATTTTAGGCGCTGGAATAGAGCCATGTCGGCCGATTAGGGTCGCCGTATCCTCTTGCGGAGACCAAGCAACCAACGATTGGGCGCGAGACGCTTCAAGAGCTTCAGATCCGATTCGACTGCGGCCGCATGGTCGGCCAAAGCACTCAGTTGATCGCGAAGCCCATCGCGATTGTCTCGGACGGCGATGTAGTCGCTCTGCACGCCGATCAATTGCTCGTGCACGACGTCCCGGTTCTGAGTGACCCCGTCGAGCTGTTTCTTGAGCGACGCGATCTGCTCGGCAAAAAGCGCCATGACGCGCGTCTGTTCGACATCGGGATTGAGCACCAGCGGGGCTCTCGCGATCCGGCGTCCCTCGGTGTCGCTCTCGCCGCTCGTCTCGTCCGGCGCGGCGTTGGATGCCCGTCGGCCGGAGGCGGCCAAGCGTTGAAAAACCTCTTCGTACGCTCCCGCCTGACGGTCCAACGAGTACTCCTGCGCCGCCGCAGCAGCGGCATCCCCCAATCGTCGCGCATGATCCGGATCGTCGACAAGGCGGGCCACCGCTCTTGCCATGGCGTCGATGTCGAACGGCTCTGCGAGATATCCGGATACGCCATCCGTGATGGTCTCTGGAATTCCGCCGACGCGAAACGCAACGACTGGAACACCGCAGGCCATGGCCTCCAACATCACATTGGGTTGATTGTCCTCGCTCGATGGCAACACGCAAAGATCCGCTGCCCGATAAATCTCGCTGAGACGCTGATCGTCGCCGACCCAACCCAGGCTCATTGAGGGAATTCCAATCTCGTTCAGATCGTGACCGGACTTCCCGAACGCGAGAATACGGATGGAATCGCGGCTGACGAGGTCGGCGAACGCGGGAATAGCCATGGCTCGCTCGAGCACCTCGATGAGCCTGCGATAACCCTTTCGGTTTTCGGCGTCGTCATAGACGCCAAAGAGAATGGCACGGGTCCCCTCTTCTAGCCCCAGTGCTCGGCGCGCTGCATCGCGATCCCGCGAATGAAAAATATCCGTCTCGATCGAATTCGCGATCACATGAACCGGCGCAGGGAATACTGCGCTCCTGTCCGCTTCCCCAGCGAGCCACGCCGAGGGAGAAGCGGCGCGGACATTGGGCTTGCAGTAATTCGCGCGCTTTGCGGCAAGGCCTGCAGCGATGAGGCCCAACTCGTCGGAATGGACCTGGTGGCAGGGCTGGCATTGCGCGGCGAAACCGTTGCACCCGGCAGAATAATGACATCCGCCGGTGAAATGCCCCATGTCATGCAGGGTGAAAATCGTGGGCACACCCCACTCGATCATTTTTCCAAGGACCAGAGGCGACATCATTGTCCCCGTCCAGTGCACGTTGACCACGTCGTAATTGTTCAGAAGCGTCGATGCGGTGAGATCGAACCCGCGGACCTGCGTCGAGAAATAGGTGTTCGATACCGCGGTCCGCCGCGCGGCGACGTAGTCCTCGTCGAGGGCAGCGTCGATCGCGTCGCTCAAGCGGAGCGAAGCCGGATCGCGCTCGTCCGGCAGGATCAGGACTTCGTTCGCGACATCGTCTCCGGCGATCTTCACCAGAACGTCGACCGCGTGCCCGCGGGCTCGAAGACCTTTCGCGAGGCGTTGCATCGCCCTTGCGGCGCCGCCCGAGGAGGCCTCGGTGCTTAACATTGCGATGCGCAAAGGGTGTCCTAACGTTGCAATCTCGCCGTTCGGGAATACCGGATCTACCTGATCAGATCAATGAGGCCACAACCTCACGTTCCGTTGGCGCTCGAGCACACATTTCCCAATTGTTCACAATGTTGTCCTCTTTGCATTCCTTCCCGAAGGGAACGACCATAAAATGTCCGCATTCGTGCGGCGGGCTTGGAGGGCAGGAGTACCGGATGCGATTTTGGGCCCGACGAGACCCTTTTTCCTTGTCGGCGCGGGTTTTCGCTTGCGCGGTGGGATTTTCGAGTTGCGAGGCGAAAGCGTTCGATTTCTTCGGCTTATTCGGGTCGGATGAAAAACCGCCGGCCGCCTCGCAATCGGCGTTGCCTTATAGCGTCGCCTTCGCCATTTCCGGCGATGGCGAATCCGCGCTCAAATCGGTTTTGCAAGAGGCTTCGACCCTTTATCGGCTCCGCACCGACGCCCCTCCCGAGGGGGAATCCCTTGCCCGAAGGGCCCAGGGAGACCTCGCCCCTCTGCTGGATGCCTTATGGGGAGCCGGCTACTACAACGCCGTGATCGAGATCGACATCGCCGGCTCTCCCATCGGCTTCGGCACGAATCTGATCGCCCCTGCTCGCGCTGCCGAACGCTATCGCGGCACGGAGGCCGTCCCGATCACGGTAAAGTTGACCACCGGACCTAAGTTCACCGTGCGACAGATCTCTGTCCTCGATGCGCGGACCAAACAGCCCTTTTCAGCGGTGGAGCTACCCCCGAAGGCAATCGCTCTGAAGTCCGGCGACCCCGCCCGGTCCGCCGACCTAAGGGCCGCAGAGGCCGGAATGCTCGATTATTTTCGCGCTCAATCGTACCCATTGGCCAAGACCGTCGGCCTTCAACCAGTCGTCGACCACCGCGCGTTGACGATGGACGTCACGTTTTCGCTCAATCCCGGGCAACGCGCGCCCTTCGGCGAAATCGCGGTCTCCGGAACCCAGAACGTCGATCCAGCCGTGGTCCGCTCCTTCATCTATGTGGAGCCGGGCGATCCCTATTCGCCGAAAGCCGTGGCCGATACGCGCAAGTCAGTCGCTTCCATCGCGGCGCTGGGGTCGGTACGCATTCGCGAGGCTGAACGGCTCGACGACGAGGGCCGCCTTCCGGTTTTCGTCGATGTCACAGAGCGCAAGCCCCGGGTCGTCGGTTTCGCGGCAAACTATTCCACCATCGACGGGCCAGGGGTTCGCGCCTATTGGGAACATCGCAATTTGTTCGGCGGCGCRGAACGCCTGCGCCYCGAGGCGGACATCTTTACCCTTCCCCGCAACGATGGAACCCGGATCAAGCGGTTCAGCGATTTCGAGTGGTCCGATCTCGGCGGACGTTTTCGTGCAAGCTTTCTCAAGCCCGCTCTCTACGGATCGCGCAACGACCTGCTGATCGATGGACTGGCCGAACGCAACCGTACGGGCGGCGATCGATTCGGCGGCTATACGACCCGCTTTGTCGACGGCACCGGCGTGATCCGCCATCGCTTCAGCGATACCTTCTCGCTTCAGGGCGGGCTGCAACTCCAGAAAGGCCAGACGAGCGACGTTCTCGGAAAGGTCGACTACTTCCTCGTCGGAACTCCGCTGTCGCTCACCTACGATTCCACCGACAGGCCGCTGGATCCCACGCGTGGATGGCGCGTCAATGCGTCAGTCGCCCCATATCCTGGTTTCCTTGGCTCGACGGTCAACATGCTCGTCACCAAAGGAACAGCCTCGACCTATTACGCCCTCGACGAAGAAGCCCGCTACGTACTCGCCGGCCGCATCGGCTTTGGTTCCGTCGCCGGACCGTCCCTTGATGAGATTCCGGCCAACTGGCGCTTCTTCGCTGGTGGCGGCGGATCCGTGCGTGGTTATCGTTATCAAAGCCTCGGACCCACCGGTCCGTTCGGCTTTGTCGTCGGCGGTAGAAGTCTGCTCGAAGCCTCGCTCGAAGCACGGATCAAGATCACCGACACGATCGGCATCGTTCCATTCGTCGACGCGGGCAATGCGTTCGACTCGAGCCTACCGAGCTTCGACGAGAAGATTCGCGTCTCTGCCGGGCTCGGACTTCGCTACTATACGGCGATCGGCCCGATCCGCCTGGACGTCGCCGCACCTCTCGACCGCCGTCCCGGCGACAAGCCGGTCGCCCTTTATGTCAGCATAGGGCAGGCATTCTGATGATCATCGTGCGCCGGTTCCTCCTCGTTGTCCTGATCGCCGCCGCAGCCGCGGCTGGCTTGATCGCCTATGCCCCGGGCACGCACAGCACCGAAGCGGATAAGGGCTTCCTCGCCGATTTCGTGTCGCGCGCGCTCTCGACGCCGGCCTCGCGGGTTTCAATCGGTGCAGTAGACGGCGTTCTCTCGTCCGATTCCACCATTCGCGACGTCACGATAGCGGATCGTGACGGTGTCTGGCTGAAACTCGACCAGGTACGTCTCGTCTGGAGCAGACTGGCTCTGCTTTCGCGGCGTTTGGAGGTCGACAGGCTCGAAATCGGCAACCTCCAGATTTTGCGCAAACCCCTTCCGGCTGAAGAGGAGGTTCCCGGTGCCGACCAACCCCTTCTCCCGGAACTCCCTCTTAAAGTGGAAGTGAAGAAGTTCGCCCTTCAGGAACTGGCGCTCGGCGAACCGATCCTCGGCGTTGCTGCGCGCGTGACCGCCACCGGCGACGCCTCGCTCGGCAGTCCCTCCGAGGGTCTGCGGCTCAACGCCGATGTCCGCCGTCTCGATGCGCCCGGAACACTCGTCGCCCAGCTTCTCTACGCCAGCGACGCGCTCAACCTCAATCTCACGCACGATGAACCGGCGGGCGGCATTCTCGCGCGTGCACTCAACATTCCCGGCCTTCCACCTGTGAAGCTCACCCTGAGAGGCAGCGGATCGCTGGATGTCTTCGATGCCCAGCTCGCCTTCGACGCGGGGGCGACCATCGGTGCAACCGGTCAAGCACAGCTGCGCAGAGAAGCCGCGGTGCGCCGGCTCAATTTGAATCTCGACGCGCGCGTGGAAGGCCTGCTTCCGCCTATTGTCGGTCCGGTGTTTTCCGGAACCACTCAACTGCGCGGCCAGACGCTTTTTGCGGACGACGGAGCGATCACAATTCCAGCTCTTTCCATCGCTTCGCAGACGGCGCGCCTCGATGCTTCTGGACAACTGGGAAAGGATCGCGCGATCGACCTCAAAATCGGTGTGCGCGCCATTCCCGGCAACCAGGGCAAAACGATTGCTGGCGCGGCGGAAATCGAGAAACTGGTGTTCGACGGATCTGTGTCGGGGTCCCTCGA
>NZ_JBFUKD010000046.1:0-11578 GCF_056401005.1 Microvirga sp. P4_G7
TGGGAATCGAGGTCGATGAGAGTATTATCGAGCGCTACCCCCTGATCCTCGGCGCATCCTATCAATAGCCCGGCCACTTCATGTTCACCTCCGCATCGGACCGTTTCAATTGTTGTCCTTCTGGAGGAACGCGCTCGCGTGCAGCTGCATCCGGTGGCGGCRTGGAGCCACTCGCAAGCGCAGACGTGGAATGACGCTCAATAGGTTGCGCGACCGCCTGAAATGTCGAAGACGGCCCCTGTCGTAAAGCTGTTTTCCTGCGAACAGAGCCATGCGATCATGGATGCGATCTCGTCGACCTCGACAAATCGACCCCGCGGAATTTTGGACAGCATGAACGCGATGTGTTCCTCAGACATCTGCTCGAAGATTCGCGTGCGCGCCGCGGCCGGTGTCACGCAATTGACGGCAATGTCCCGGTCGGCCACTTCTTTGCCGAGCGATTTGGTGAGGCCGATCACGGCGGCCTTCGATGCCGAATAGGCCGATGCGTTGGGGTTACCCTCTTTTCCCGCGACGGACGCAATGTTGACGATGCGGCCATATCCCCGCTCGATCATGCCAGGCACGAGCGCGCGACAACAGTGGAACGTTCCGGAGACATTGACCCGCATGACCTGTTCCCATGCGTCGACAGGATAGTCCCATAGCTTCGTATTCGGTCCGGTAATCCCCGCGGAGCTGACAAGGATGTCGACCGCACCAGCCGCTTTCGTCGCCGCTTCGACACTCGCCCAGTCGGAGACATCAACCTTTTGATAGTCGGCGTCTTTCTGTTCGGGAGCCGACATGTCCCAGATCTGAACGGCGGCGCCACCAGCCTGCAACCGCTCTGCGACGGCCTTGCCGATACCCTGCGAGCCGCCGGTAACGACTGCCCGCCGCCCCTCAAATCCATAGCTGTTGGTTCGTGTTTTTTGTGTGCGGGCAATGTCGTTCATCGGCGTCCTCCCAGCATCCGATTCAGGCGGAAAGCGCCTTGACGGAGCCGGCACACCCGTGGATGATCACATTTAGAAACTCTTGTTTCCATATATGAACCGTACGATGCCCGCAAGGGTGCAGGAAACGCTCAACTGTCCGGCGCATCGATCCGCCGGCGCCGACAGGGGCTCTGCCGAATGAAGATCAAAGACATCCGCGCGTTTCCCCTCAAGCCGAGGCCGCCCTTGCCTGCGGGAGACCGCGGGAGGCCCTATTGGGGGACGGACACAGAGGTCGCGGGACCGATGTCGCGTTACCCACGCTTCAAACGTCATCGATCCCTGTGGCGGCCAACCTGGCCCGATATCGGGTGCGTCGTGACTGCGGAAGATGGCTCGTTCGGCTTTGGGACCGGCCGCTACGGTGCGCCGGTGGCTGCTATCATCAATGACCACTTCGCGCCGATCCTGCGTGGTGAATCCTGCCTCGCTACCGAGACAACATTCGATTTGATGTCACGCGCGGCCTCGCCCTACAGCGCGGCTGGAATGGCGACCTACGCCATCAGCGCGGTCGATCTGGCGTTGTGGGACCTGAAAGGGAAAATCTTCGACCGTCCGGTCTATGAGCTTCTTGGTGGACCGGCACGGGAGGCGCAGGTCGCCTATGCCACCGGGAACGATACGGACTGGTACATGGAGCTTGGCTTCAAAGCGACGAAGCTCGCCTGCCCGCATGGCGTATCGGAGGGTCTCGAAGCCCTCGAGCGGAATGAGGAATTGGTAGCGAAGGCGCGCGAGACGGTCGGACCCCGCGTCGAGTTGATGCTCGATTGCTGGATGGCGCTCGACATCGAGTTCACAGTGCGGCTTGCCGAGAGACTGCGACCCTACGGTCTGAAATGGATCGAGGACTACCTCATCCCGGAAGACATCGACGGTTTCGCTGCCGTGCGCCAGCGGCTGCCTTGGCAGACGCTCGCGACGGGTGAGCATTGGTACTCGCCGCACACGTTCTCACACGCAGCAGCCAAGCGGGTGGTCGACATCTTCCAACCCGACATCAATTGGTCTGGCGGTGTCACGGGGCTGATGAAGATCAATGCCATCGCGGAAGCGGCCGGCATTCCAGTTATTCCGCACGCGAGCTTAAACTACCCGTACGGGCAGCACTTCGTGTTCGCAACGCCAAACTGCCCGTGGGGGGAGTTCCTCCCGCAGGGCGCGCCCGGCACACCGCTCAAGAACGAAACCACTCTTCCGGGCATGGCCGTGCCGAAGGACGGAATTTTGGTTCCCTCAGACGCGCCCGGGTTCGGCATCGACATCGATCTTGCCTGGATCGAACGCCAGGCGGCTTGACGACGAACGACAACAAAACGGAGGCTTATCGATGAAACGTGGTGGACAATTCTTATCGGCAATAGGGCTCGCGCTAGCAACCAGCCTGACGGCTGCCGTTGCCTATCCGACGAAACCCATTCAGGTCATCGTACCGGCTGGTCCGGGATCGGCAACGGACACGATCACACGTCTCGTTCTCAATAAGATCGGCGAACAGAAAACGCTTGGCCAACCGACCGTCGTCGTCAACGTCAACGGCGGGCCGATCGCCGCGACGCGTGTGAAGGATTCGCCTCCCGACGGTCACGAGCTGCTCGTCTACCATATTGGGCTCATGAGCACGCAGGCGGTCGGAAAGTTGCCGTTCGGCGTGGGCGCGTTTGAACCCATTGCGCAGACAGGTAGCACGCGGTTTCTCGTCACGGTCGCAGAGAACGGTCCATACAAGGACTTCAAGTCGCTGGTGGAAGCCGCGAAAGCCAAGCCCAATACCTTGACCGAAGCGAATTCGATCGGCGGCGCCAGCCACGTGGCCACGTTGCTGCTCGCCCAGAAAGCCGGATTCCAACCCCGCGTCGTCCAAGTCGGCGACGGTCCCAAGCGGCTGCAATCGGTTCTGGGGGGGCACAGCGCCTACACGGTCGTGTCGCCACAAGAATACAAAGGCTTCCAGGGTTCAGGCATTAAGGCGATTGCCGTCATCGGCCCCCAGCGTGATCCCGACTATCCGGACACGCCGTCGACCAAGGAACTCGGATTCGATGTCGATGTTGCAGTCGAGACCTGGTGGTTCGCGCCGAAGGGAACACCGAAGGACGTCGTCGTGAAGCTCGCTGATTCCATCGAAAAGGCCATGGCTGATCCAGGCCTCAAAGATGCCTTCGTGAAACAGGGCGTATCCGACGTCTTGCGCCGAGGGGATGCGCTTGCTCAGCATGTCGGCACAATCGACGCGTCAGTTCAGCCGCTCGGACCGGCGCTCGGCGGCCAATGACAATGGAGAAAGCCCGGCGCGCGGATATCGGGTTCACCGCGGCGGTCGTCGTGACCGCTGCGGTCTTCCTTCATCAGGCGTGGAAGCTGCCACCCTCGCGCTTCGATCCGTTGGGCCCTGGATCTTTTCCTATTGCCATTGGAATTCTGCTCATCATCCTTGCCGGATTTGGCCTTGTCTCGGCGTTGCTCGGCCGAGACCTCGGTCGCGCAGAAACGTCACTTATTCTCGGCTTGGATGGAGAACCGGAGCACAGGAGACGACCGTTCCTTGCCGTATTCGTGTTTTTCGCGACGGCAACCTACGCACTTGTCATGCAGTTCACCCCGCTTGATTTCGCGATCGCGACTGCGTGCTACGTCACCGTTGTCGGCGTTGCGATGAGCCGGCGGACGCCACGTCATATCGCCATTGCCGTCACATTGGGCATCGGCGCCAGCGCTGCGCTTACTCTCATTTTCGGGCACTTGTTGGAGCTTGTCCTCCCATGACGCTCGGAGCCTCCTTTATTCATCTATTCGAGCCACAGATCTTCCTGCTTCTCTGTGGTGGCGTACTGCTTGGCATTGCCATTGGCGTTCTTCCCGGCATCAATACCGGCGCGCTCATGGTGCTCGTCCTTCCGTTCACGTTTACAATGAACAGCACCGATGCGGTCGTTCTTCTAATCGCCCTATTCGTCGGCGGCGTGAGCGGTGGTCTGGTAACCGCGACACTCATGCGGATCCCGGGCGAACCCAACGCCATCATGACGTGCATGGACGGGTTTCCGATGGCTAAAGCCGGCCGACCCGGACGCGCACTCGGTCTTGGGAATTCGTCGTCCATCGTTGGCGGCGCACTCTCGTGGGTGGCGCTGGTCCTTCTGACGCCGATGCTGGCCAAAGTGGCAGTCGTCTTTGGGCCCTGGGAGATTTTTGCAGTCGTCTGCATGGCGCTCGTCCTCATCGCATCCCTGAGTCGCGGTTCAATGCTGAAGGGAATGATCGCCGCGTTGATCGGCATGCTTGTGGCGATGCCAGGACTTGATCCGTCGTCCGGTGCGAACCGATTGACGTTTGGCTTCGTAGAAATGACGTCGGGCTTCGACATCCTACCCGTCATCCTCGGCGTCTTCGCCATAAGTCAACTAATGTCTGACACGATCAACATCGAGGAGGAAAATCTCGAACACGTCAGAGCTAATATGAAGGGCATTCTCCTCTCGTTTCGTGACTACGTCACGCACGGGGTGAACATGGTTCGCTCCGCCCTTATTGGGATCGGCATCGGAATTCTCCCTGGGGTCGGAGCAACGATTGCCTCCATCGTCGCCTATACGACGGCAAAGAACGTATCCAAGACACCCGAGGAATTCGGGCGCGGCAGCGAGGAGGCTATCGTCGCCGCGGAGGGCGCCAACAACGCCACCACGGGCGGCACCCTCATACCGCTCTTGGCACTGGGAATACCCGGCGGTCTGGCCGATTCCGTTCTCCTCGGCGCACTTATTATTCACAACCTCGCACCGGGGCCGATGCTCTATGTCCACCACCCGGAAGTCGTGAATGCGATCATGGCGGCGCATCTCGTCGCGCATGTCGTGATGTTTGCGTTCATGACCGCAGGCGTTCTCATTTTTGCGCGCCTCATGCTCATCTCGCGCGTCTGGATATTCCCCACGGTTCTCGTCGTCTGTGTCCTCGGTGCATACACGGTGAACGCACAGATGTTCGATGTCTGGATCATGCTCGCGTTCGGTCTCGTCGGTTTCGGCATGGAATATGCTAAGGTTCCGATTGCGCCGTTTGTCGTCGGGCTCGTTCTCGCGCCCCTTGCCGAGCAGGAATTGAGGACGGGTCTGATGGCGTCCGGCGGAGAAGTGAGTGCCATCCTGGAACGTCCCATCGCGCTCATTTTCCTTGCGGTGGCGATCGCGGCATTGTTGTGGCCCCTACTTCGTCGGCGGAGTTCCGGACCCTTGGTGGGAGCAACCCTATGACGCGTCTCAAGGCTGCCCTCATCGGAGCTGGATGGTGGGGAGCGGCGAGTCACATTCCCACCCTCGCAGGGCGGCCGGAGGTAGATCTCGATTCGGTATGCCGCCTGGGGGCCGACGAACTGGAGCGCGTTCGCGATCATTTCGGCTTCGCCTTCGGTTCGCAAGACCATCGCGAGGTTCTGGCACGGCGACCGGACATTGTGATCGTTTCTTCACCACATCACCTCCATCACCAGCACGCCAGAGACGCGCTCGAGGCCGGCGCTCATGTGTTGATCGAAAAGCCGATGACATTGAATGCGCAGGAAGCCTGGGACCTTGTCGCATACGCCAAACGCCAAGATCGGCACATCCTCGTATGCAATCCCTATCAATACCTTCCGCATGTTCACGATCTGCGCCACCTTTTGATGTCTGGCGAAGCCGTGGGTACGATCGAAAGCGTGATGTGCTCCTTCGTTTCGGTGACGCGATCGGTCTTTGCGGGGGCCGAAGGCCTCAGCAAGTGGAAGACGACTTTCTTCCGACCRGATCGAGCAACTTGGCAAGACCCTGCGCAGGGAGGCGGCTTTGCATACGGTCAGCTCTCGCACGCCATTCCTCTGATGCTTTGGCTGACCGGTCTAGAACCGCGACAGGTCGCGGCGCGGACCATCGATCATGAGAGCGTCGATCTCTGCGATGCAGCGACGCTGCAATTCGAATCTGGCGCGGTAGGCACTCTCCATGGTGCCGCCGCCATGCCCGAGGGCCATCGTGCCCTGATGCGGTTCATCATCAGCGGAAGCGAGGGTGTCGCGATGTTGGAATTCGATCGCGATCATTGCGAGATACGGCGGCATGACGGACGGCAGGTCGCGCCGACGGTTTCAAAGGACGAATGGGTCCTCGACAGCAGCCAGCCGACACACACGCTCGTCGATCTCGCCCTCGGGCGTGCAACGAACGCTTCGCCTGGTCACGTCGGCGCCACTACAGTTGCCATCATCGAAGCGATGCTTGCAGCCGCCAAAGGCCGCCCTGTCGAGATCGTAAGGCCCGCGTCATGACGCCTGGAACGGAGACGATGGCGTTTGCACTGCGTCTGCGCGAAGGCTGCGAAGCGGAGTACAAGCGCCGGCACGACGAGCTTTGGCCCGAGATGCGCGAGATGCTCCTCGCATCCGGCATCCTTCACTACGAGATCCATCTCGAACGGGGAAGCCGCCTACTCTTCGGCCATATCGTCCGGCGGATGGATCACACGATGGCGGCCAATCCCGATCACCCTGTCATGCAGCGGTGGCGCGCGTACATGGCCGACGTTCTCGAGATGGACGGAGATGCCGCCGTTCGCGTTCCATTGCGCGAGGTGTTCCTGCTTGACGCCTCCGATCAGGGCTGAGCGCCGGCGCTGGTCAGGAGACGCTCCATCGTCCCACCGAACACATCCCTGGCTTCGGTCTCGTCCATGAAGCCGCATTGCCGCCGCACGCATTGCAGCGTTTGGGGGTAGGTCATGTAGCGACGTGAGACCGGGTAATCGGAGCCCCACACCATGCGCTGCGATCCAAATACGTCTGCAATCGTCCGCACGATCGGCCCAAGCTCGTCATAGGGATACTCCACGCCTTGTCGCGCGGCGTATCCGAATCCAGAAATCTTGACCACGACGTTCGGACAGCGGGCGATGTCCACCAATTCCGATAGTCCGCTGGGTTCGGAAACGCTTCGATCCCGGACACGCGCCATGTGGTGGAGCAGAATCACGAGATTCGGATGGYGATCGGCAGCCATGCCGATTGTTTGCAACTGGTGCGGCGCACAGGCGAGACTGAGAATAAGCCGGCGCTCCTCGGCAACGCGGAGAAATACGTCCCCTTCCCTTGAAAGAAACCATGCGGCGTCCTCGTGGCTGTCCTCTCGCAGATAGTGTGTAAATCCGCGCAAGCCGAAGCGGTCGGCGATTGCGGCAAGCCGCTGGGCCGCACCGGTTTGGTGGTATGTCGCGGTCCAACGAGAATCGACATCCGCAAACATCACCAAACGATTTCCGTAAGGTGCGATGTCAGTGGCGACATCCCCGTTGTTTTCCGGATTGTGGTCGATGCCGGCACAGATGATGATGGCACGATCTACGCCTGCACTATCCATTTCGAAGAGCAGTTGCTCGACACGCCCACGGCTTTCCGGATCAGGCACCGCCGGCTGGTACGGCCAGTGCCGCCAAGCATGGCAATGCGCATCGACGATCATGGCGATGCCTCCGTACCCCACGGCTTGTCCGGGTCTGGCGGCGGAATCGCGGCGATGAGGGATCGCGTATACGTGTGGCTCGGGCGACGAATGACGCTTTCGACATCTCCCTGCTCCACGATTCGACCGCCGTAAAGAACGATCACCTCATCCGAAATCTGATAGGCGGTGGTGAGGTCGTGTGTCACGTAGATGATCGATATGCCTGTCTCTTGCTTCAGTCGGTACAGACTCTCCAATATAGTCGCGCGCAATGAGGCATCGACCATCGAGACCGGCTCGTCGGCGAGGATGACCTTCGGTTTCAGCAGCAATGCCCGAGCTATCATGATGCGCTGGCGCTGTCCGCCAGAGAGTTGATGCGGATACTTCCCGAGCGTCTCCCGCGGACGTAGCCCGACCCCGGCAAGCGCCTGCTCCGCGAGCGCGTAGGCTTCATCGGTCCTCGCGGCGAGACCGAATGATCGCAACGGTTTCAGGAGCGCTCGGTCGATCTTATAGAATGGATTGAAGACGTCGAAGGGATCTTGAAAGACCGCTTGCACCTCACGCCGGAACTGCTGGCGCTCGCTGCGGTTCATCCGCAAGAGACTACGTCCACGAAACGTGACGAGGCCCGACGTCGGCGACAGGAACCCGAGAAGCAGACGCGTCAGTGTCGTCTTGCCGCTACCGCTCTCTCCCACGATCGCGGTGATCTTCGGTTCACTGCAGCCGACGGCAACCGACACAGAATCGACCGCGCGTTTCTCGGCACCCCGCGCTGAGAACGTGACGGTGACGTCTTTCGCTTCGAGCAACGCGGTCATGCTGGAACCTCGTCCGCATAGTGACATGCGGCCAATTGGTCAGGAGCGATCTGACGGAGCTCCGGGCGCTCCCTCGCGCAACGCTCTGTCGCGCGAGGGCAACGTGGATGAAATGGACATCCCGGCGGCTGATTGAGAAGCGAGGGCGCGATACCCGGGATGCCGTGAAATTCRCCCCTGCGATCCAGCGACGGAAGGCTTGCGATCAACATTCGCGTATACGGATGCCGAGGATCGCGGAAAATGTTGCGTACCGGAGCGATCTCGACAATGCGCCCGGCGTACATCACGCCGATCCGGTCGGCGAATTGGGCCATCAATCCCATGTCATGGCCGACGAGGATCACGGCGGCACCCAGTTCGGTTTGAACCTGTCGAAGCGTATCGAGCACCTGCTTTTGAACGATAACGTCAAGCGCGCTGGTCGGCTCGTCTGCTATGATCACGCGAGGCTTGAGACAGATGGCCATCGCAATGCAGACCCGCTGCTTCATGCCGCCAGACAACTCGTGCGGAAACTGATGAGCCACGCTAGGCGCGAGCCCTACTCGCGCAAATAGAGTCGCAATCTCGACATCCAGGGCGGCGCGAGACAACCTGCGGCCATGCGCACGCATCACATCCTCGATCTGGTCGCGGATGCGCAACACGGGATTGAGCGAGGACATGGCTCCTTGCGGCACGAGTGCGATGCGGTCGAACCTCGCCCGCCGCATGTCCTCCGGCGAGAGTGCAAGCAAATCCTCTCCATCGAGCGTAACATGACCAGCGGCAATCCGACCGGGTGGCTTGATCATGCGCAGTAGAGCGAGAATGGTCGTGGACTTTCCTGATCCCGACTCGCCGACGAGACCCAGGCGCTCGCCGGCAACAAGCGAGAAACTGACACCGGCGACCGCATGAGCAGGGCCGCGCGCCGTGCGGAATTCCACCTTTAGGTCGCGGACGGCGAGGATATCGCCCATCACAATCCCCTCAGCCGCACGTTCACGACCCTGTCGAGGCCAGCCGAAATAAACAGCAGCGCGACGAAGATCGTGGTGATGATGAGAACCGGTGGAAGCCACCACCACCAGAGGCCCCGCAGAATGGCTCCGTAGAACTGCGCCCAGTAGATCATCATCCCGAGCGTCAACTCGTTCTGCGGCCCAAGTCCGAGTGCCTCGAGACCGATCGTTGCCAAGATCGCGCGGGAGACTGCGGTGACGAAACTCGCGGCTAGGTAAGGCAGAAGGTTCGGCAGCACCTCGGTGAATACAAGTTCGAGACCGCCCGCACCTGAAAGACGCGCAATGTTGACATAGGAGCGTTCGCGCAGCGAAAGCGTCTGCGCGCGAATGGTGCGTGTGGCCGTCATCCAGGAAAGCGATGCAACGACAACCGCCATCAGCTCGACATTCATCGTCCGCACATTTGTGGCGATGAGCAGGAGGACGGCGATGCCCGGGATCGTCATCATGACGTCTGCCGCAACGCGCACGAGCGTATCGACGACACCGCCGAAGAAGCCCGCGCAAAGGCCAAGCACGGCGCCAACCGAGAGACCGATCAGACCGGCGAGGAGACCGATCTTGAGGGTTTGCGGCGTCGCGAGGATCAGCGAGGTCAGGATGTCCCTACCCTGCCCGTCGGTTCCGAGGAGAAACGCCCCGGGCGGGCGTCGCGCCGGAACGGCCCCCACTTGCGCGAGCGAGCTATCGACGAGGAATGGCCCGAGCGCGGAAACGGCGACAAGGACGGCAAGAATGGTGAGGCCGGCCATCAGAAACGGCTCGCGCGCGATCCGGCCTAGTGCATCGCGAAACGGGGTAGCGGCCATCATCGGTTCTCGCTCGCAATGCGCGGGTCGACGAGTGGGTAGAGAAGATCGAGGAGAAAGGTCGCGACGGCGATCGAGATCGAGAGAAGCAGAATAACTCCCTGGATCACGAAGTAGTCTTTTGCCTGAATCGCCTGATAGAGGCGGTAGCCGATACCAGGATAGGAAAAGACGACCTCGACGAGAATGGCCCCCGATACGAGATGGCCTAAGGTGAGCGCGAGCGTCGTGACTTGCGGCAGAAGCGCATTGCGCATGCCGTACCAGATGAAGACTCGTCGTTGTGGCAAGCCCTTCGCTTCCGCGAGCGTGATATAGTCTTCGCCGAGCACACTCACCAACATTCCCCGCATGCCGATCGCCCAAGCGCCAAGTTCCGCGAGGATAATCGAGAAGGCCGGAAGTGCGCCATGCCATGCGATGCCGCGGACAGTCTCCCAATTCCATCCAGGGACGAGACTGAACGGATATCCTCCTCCCGCAGGAAACATCTGTAGGACGATCGAAAAGACGAAAAGCAGAATCAGACCGATCAGGAAGTATGGTACGGCGGAGACGACAAGCAGCGGAATCCCCGCGACCTTCAACAGCCGCGGCGCACTCGGCCAGGCCATCAGCCCACCGAGGTAGGTACCGAGCACGAACGAAACGATCGTCGTGAGGCCGAGCAGCCCCATCGTCCAAGGCAACCCAGCCGCGATCGTTTCATTGACCGTTTCGGGAAAGTGGGAAAGCGATACACCGAGGTCAAACCGCGACACCGCCGCCCAGTAACTGAGATATTGAGCCCAGAGCGGCTGATCAAGCCCGAACCGTGCGCGGTATGCGGCGGCGACAGCCTGAACGTCGCCTATCTGTCCGCTGCCGCTTGCCGCAAGCTGGTTCAGCTGCTGCTCGATCGGATCACCCGGCATCATTCGGGGGATCAAGAAGTTGATGGTGACCGCCAGGAAAATGACGAGCACCATCATGCCGAATCGGCGAGCGACGTAACGCAGGTACATGCCGCGATCTAACCCGCTCTATTTGGTCGGCTGCAGGCGATGGATGACGCGCGCGAAGCCTTCCCAAGGAAGGTATGGAGCCACGTAGGGATCCTGCGCCGATGGGTAGCCTGTCCAATAGGTCGTGTTGAAGGTCACGACATGGTATTCTTCGGCGAACGTGATCTGCGGCATATCTTGCAGATAGATCTCCGTGGCGTCCCGAGCGAGCGCCATGTACTCCTTGTTCGTCGGAGAAGGAGACATCGCCTCCATTTTGTTCAGCAATGCGTCGAGCTTCGGATTCTTGTAGCGAGTCAACGCACGCGGGTTGGAGCCCTTCTTGCCGTCTTCGGCGACGTACTTGCTGTGGAAGTGCTCGAGCGTCTGCCACGGATCGTAGATCGAGCCGCAATGCACGCCGAGGGCGGTCTCGAAGTTGCCCGTATTGGTGGCGTCCGCGAATGCTGCATCGCTCGCAGCCTGGAAC
>NZ_JBFUKD010000047.1:0-11394 GCF_056401005.1 Microvirga sp. P4_G7
GTACGGGTAAGACCCTGACGGCGCGCGCCGTCGCGGGCGAGGCCAACGTGCCGTTCTTTACGATTTCCGGTTCGGACTTCGTCGAAATGTTCGTCGGCGTCGGCGCGAGCCGCGTGCGCGATATGTTCGACCAAGCCAAGAAGAATGCCCCCTGCATCATCTTCATCGACGAAATCGATGCGGTCGGTCGTCACCGCGGCGCCGGTCTCGGCGGCGGCAACGACGAGCGCGAGCAGACCCTCAACCAGCTCCTCGTGGAGATGGACGGCTTCGAGGCCAATGAAGGCGTGATCATCATCGCGGCGACGAACCGTCCCGACGTCCTTGATCCCGCACTTCTGCGCCCAGGTCGTTTCGATCGGCAGATCGTGGTCCCGAACCCGGATGTGGTCGGCCGCGAAAAGATCCTGAAGGTGCACGTCCGCAAGGTGCCGTTGGCGCCCGACGTCGACCTCAAGGTCATCGCGCGCGGCACACCGGGTTTCTCCGGCGCCGATCTGATGAACCTCGTCAACGAGGCGGCCTTGCTCGCGGCACGTCGCGGCAAGCGCATCGTCACGATGAACGAGTTCGAGGACGCCAAGGACAAGGTCATGATGGGCGCGGAGCGCCGCACCCTCGTCATGACCGACGACGAGAAGCGCCTGACGGCCTATCACGAGGCTGGCCACGCGGTCGTCGCCCTCAACGTCCCCGCGACCGATCCGGTTCACAAGGCGACGATCATCCCGCGCGGCCGTGCGCTGGGCATGGTCATGCAGCTGCCCGAGCGCGACAAGCTCTCCATGAGCTACGAGCAGATGACCTCGCGCCTCGCCATCATGATGGGCGGCCGTATCGCCGAGGAGATGATCTTCGGTCAGGACAAGGTGACCTCCGGTGCGCAATCCGACATCGAGCAGGCGACGCGTCTCGCCCGCATGATGGTCACGCGCTGGGGCTTCTCGCCCGAACTCGGCACAGTCGCCTATGGCGAAAACCAGGAAGAAGTGTTCCTCGGCATGTCCATGGGACGCCAGCAGAACATCTCGGAAGCGACCGCGCAGAAGATCGATTCGGAAGTCCGGCGTCTGGTGGAGGGCGGTCTGCTCGATGCCCGCCGCATCCTGAGCGAGCGCAAGAACGACCTCGAGGCGCTCRCCAAGGGGTTGCTGGAATACGAGACTCTGTCCGGCGACGAGATCCGCAACCTGATCGACGGTCAGCCGCCGATCCGGGATAACGGTGAGACGGCGAGCCCGACGCGGGGATCCCCCGTTCCGTCCGCGGGCCGCAACCGGCCCCGTGAGACTGACGGCGGAATGGAGCCGCAACCGCAGGCCTAGCCCCGTTCGATCCCGACATTCGAGAACGCCCGCCGTCACGGCGGGCGTTCTTGTTTGTCGCCCTTTTGAAGTAATTCGGCGACTCTCCGGCTATCCCGTTGTAATAATTGCTCATCACTTGTGATGGGGTGTCCGACACCCGATCCTTGACCCTTGCCCCGGGGCTTGCTTTGTCAGGCCCACGAAGCGCCGCGGCGCGCCCGACCTGGAGAGAAGCACGTGCGCAAATACTTTGGGACCGACGGGATCCGCGGACGCGCCAACGGCGTGATCACTCCCGAACTGGCGCTGAAAGTCGGCCAAGCCGCTGGCTTGATCTTCCAGCGCGGCGACTACCGCCACCGGGTCGTGATTGGCAAGGATACCCGTCTGTCGGGCTACATGATCGAATACGCGCTGGTCGGCGGCTTCACGTCGGTCGGCATGGACGTGCTGCTTCTCGGCCCGATGCCGACCCCCGCCGTGGCGATGCTCACGCGCTCCATGCGCGCCGATCTCGGCGTCATGATCTCGGCCTCCCACAACGCCTACGAGGACAACGGCATCAAGCTGTTCGGCCCCGATGGGTTCAAGCTGTCCGACGACGTGGAGCATGAAATCGAGGCTTTGCTGGGAAGCGATCTGACGTCCCGCCTCACCGGCTCCGCCGATATCGGCCGGGCRAARCGCRTCGASGGCGTKCATGMCCGCTATATCGARTTCGCCAAGCGCACCCTGCCGCGGCACGCCGATCTCGAAGGCATGCGCATCGTCGTCGATTGCGCCAACGGCGCCGCTTACAAGGTCGCGCCGGAAACGCTCTGGGAGCTCGGTGCGGAGGTCGTCGCCATCGGCGTCGAACCCGATGGCTTCAACATCAATCGCAAAGTCGGCTCGACCGCGCCCGAGGCCCTGATCCAGAAGGTCAGGGAGACACGTGCCGATATCGGCATCGCTCTCGACGGCGACGCGGATCGCGTCATCGTCGTCGACGAAAAGGGCAATGTGGTGGACGGCGATCAATTGATGGCCGTCGTCGCCCGCGCATGGAAGGAAGACGGTTTTCTCAGTCAGCCGGGAATCGTCGCGACGATCATGTCCAATCTCGGTCTTGAGCGCTTTCTCGGCGACATGGGCCTCGATCTCGTGCGCACGGCGGTCGGGGATCGCTACGTCCTCGAACATATGCGCGCGCACGGCTTCAATCTCGGCGGCGAGCAATCCGGCCATATCATCATGTCGGACTATGCGACGACCGGTGACGGCCTCCTCGCGGCGCTGCAGCTTCTCTCGGTGGTGAAGCGCCTCGATCGGCCGGTCTCGGAAGTCTGCCATTGCTTCGAACCGCTGCCGCAGATCCTGAAGAACGTGCGCTACAAGTCCGGCCAACCCCTGCAGCAGATTTCAGTGACGACGGCGATCGACGCCGCGCGCGAACGGTTGGGCAAGGACGGCCGCCTCGTCATCCGCCCGTCGGGCACAGAACCGGTCATCCGCGTGATGGCCGAGGGCGACGACCGTGACCTCGTGCTGCGCGTGGTCGACGATGTGGTCGAGGCGCTAACTCGCGCGGCGGCGTAACCTTTCGATCGACGTTCTGCACGCCCCCCAGCACGTCATGGCTGGGCCTGTCCCGGCCGCCTCGACTGGAAATGCGCCCCGCCTCACGACGCGAGGTCACCGGCACGTGGCCGGGGATGACGAGCGGGAGGGGTGGAGCGAGCGTCCGTTTCTCCGAACGGTCGGAAAGTTCGCATTAAGGTTAAGCGCCCCTTAATCACTTTGCTCCAATGTCACAGCACGTCGGCCTTCGAGGCCGTATGCCGTGGGGAGCTTTGACTTGCGCCGAACGATGCCGATCCTTGCCGCGGCGATGAGCCTTGCGACGTCCTGTGCGCTCGCAGCCGATCTCCCGCCGGCGCCGATCCTCGACGATAGCGACGATGGTCCGGGGTCGGGCTGGTATTTGCGCGGCGATATCGGTGGGACGGAGATGCTCGTGCACCGCCGCACGCGGGATCTCGGTTTTGAGAGCGTCCCGGCGATCGGCCGTCCCCGCGTCGATCGCGGTTTCACGCTCGGGGGAGGTATCGGCTATCAGTTCGGCTCGTGGCTTCGCGCCGAAATTGCCATTGACGAGCATTTCGCAGCGTCTTACCGCGGCGGCCATCTCGGTCTCGGCGGCGCGACAGGCATCGATCGAGGCGACTTCTCCGCCACGACTTTCATGGCCAACGCCTATCTCGATCTTCCCCTCGTGTCCGGAATAACGCCGTATGTCGGCGCCGGCATCGGATTGTCCCGCAATCGGATCGCGGGAGCGGAGCGCTGGGTCTACGGTGCCGGGGGCGAACTTACGGGTGTGGCCGCGCTAGGCTCGCACACCAACACGACATTCGTCTGGGCTCTCATGGCCGGCGTCGCGTTCGATCTGACGAGCCATCTCAAACTCGATCTGGGCTATCGCTATACACGCCTCGGCGATGCCCGCACGCGCTTCGGCGACGATGCGACGCCGATCCGCGTGCGTGCGATCGACGGACATGAGGTGCGCATCGGCGCGCGCTACGTTTTCGATTGAGCGTTTCGGCGGGCGTCGATCGCCCGCCGCCATCCTATTCCGCCGGATGATGTGGCGCTCGCGGCTCTTCGCCGTGCGGCACCGACCCGGTGTCCTTGCGCAGCTTTTCCAGAAGTTCGCTCACATAGGTCGATGGCTTGGTGAAGCCGCCGAGCAGCAAGTAAATCGCCGGGATCACGAGGACCGTCAGAAGCGTCGAGACCGTGACGCCGCCGACGATCACCGAGCCGATGGCGCTGCGTGCCTCGGCACCTGCACCCGTCGACCAGGCGAGCGGAATGGCGCCGCCGATCATCGCGATGGAGGTCATCAGGATCGGGCGAAGACGCATGACGGACGCTTCGACCACCGCGTCGCGCACCGAATACCCGCGCTCGCGCAACTGGTTCGAGAACTCGACGATCAGGATGCCGTTCTTCGTCATCAGGCCGATGAGCAAGATCATGCCGATCTGGCTGTAGATGTTGAGCGTCTGCCCGGTGATGACGAGCGCCAACAGACCGCCCGTCACCGCCAGCGGCACGGTGAGCATGATGATGAACGGATTGATCCAGCTCTCGAACTGTGCCGCCAGCACCAGGAACACCACCAGGAGCGCCATGGCGAAGGTCATGTAGATGGCGCCGGTCGAGTCCAGGAAGTCTTTCGACTGGCCGTTATAGCCGATGCGCACCTCGGGCGGCAGGTTGTCGCGAACGATCTGCTGCAGGATCTCGAGCCCTTCGCCGATCGACGTTCCCGGTGCGAGCGCGGATTGGATCGTGATGGAACGCAAGCGATCGAACCGGTTGAGCGCCTGCGGCGCGGCCGATTCCGAAAGGGTCACGAACGAGGAGAGCGGGACGAGGTCGCCGTTGGCGCCACGGACAAACGTGTTGGTGAGATCGTTGGGCGTCGCCCGGTCTTCCGGGCGCGCTCGCATGATCACGGGATATTCGTCGCCTCGGCTGACAAAGGTGGAAACTTCGCGCTCGCCGAACATCAGTTCGAGCGTGCGTCCGATATCCTCCACGGAGATACCGAGATCGGCAGCGCGGTGGCGATCGATCTGCACGCGGATGTCGGGCTGCGACTCGCGGTAGTTGGAATCCAGATTGACGAAGCGACCGGTTTCTTGCGCCTTCTGCATGACGATGTCGCGCCAATCGCGAAGGGTGTCGTAGTCGGGTCCGCCGATCACGAATTGAATGGGTTGACCGAAACCGCCCGCGCCGCCGAAGGCCGGCGGGTTGACGACCGAGGCGCGCGCGCCAGGAAAGGCCGATACTTTCGGCGTGAGCTGGGCGACCAGTTGCTGCTGGCTGATCGTTCGATCCTCCCATGGGACGAGACGTACGATCACGATGCCTTCGTTCACGGGGGACGGCCGTGCGAAGCCCGGTGCGACCTGGCTCAACATGGAGGACACGATGCCCTGCTGCTGCAGCGGCAGGAGAACCCGCTCGACTTCCTTCACCCGGTCGCGCGTGTAGTCCAGGCTTGCGCCTTCAGGCGCCTGTAGCCTGACGATGATGGCGCCCCGGTCCTCCGTCGGCGCGAACTCCTTCGGCAACATCTGGAACAGACCGTAGGCCGACAGCGAGACGAGGACGCCGATGAACAGAATGATGAACGGCGCCCGCAGCGCCCGTGACAGGAGCCAGCGGTAGCCGTTGTTCATGCCCGTGAAGAAGGGCTCGGTCATGAGCTGAATGCGCCCGTGGGCCGGAACCATCAGCTTGGAGCAGAGCATCGGAGTCAGTGTCCGCGCGACGACGCCGGAGAAGAAGATCGAGGCGGCGAGCGTGATGGCGAATTCGCGGAACAACTTGCCCGTGTTGCCTGTCATGAAGGCGAGCGGCACGAACACCGCCATCAAGGTCGCGGTGGTGGCGATCACGGCAAATCCGATCTCGCGTGCGCCGTCGAACGAGGCGAGCAACGGAGGCTGTCCGTCTTCGATGCGGCGATGCACGTTCTCGATCTCGACGATGGCGTCGTCCACGACGATGCCGATGGCGAGCACGATGGCAAGGAGCGTAAGCACGTTGATGGACGCGCCAAAGAACGACATCACCATGAAGGCCGCGATGATAGACACCGGGATTGCCGCCATGGCGACGATGGTCGAGCGCCAGTCGCGCAGGAAGAGCAGGATGACCAGGATCACCAGAGCGACACCTTCGACCAGCGTGTGCAGCACGCCGTCGATCGAGGCCCGGATGAATTGGCTCTCGTCGTAGAGAATTTCGGTCGTGGTGCCGGGCGGCAAAGAAGCCTTCAGCCCCTCGAGTTCGGTGCGTACGTTGTCGGCAACGGAGAGGGTGTTGGCGGTCGATTGGCGCACGATGCCGAGGCCGATGGCGGTTTCGCCCGATTGATAGAATTCGAAGCGGTTGTCCTCGGCTCCGACCTCGACCCGCGCAACCTCGCCGAGCCGCACGAGATAGCCGTTCTTGTTGGTGACGATCACCTGCGAGAACTGTTCCGGCGTCGACAACCGGGAATCCGTCTTGACCGTGAACTCGCGCTGGTTGGATTCGACGCGGCCACCGGGGAGCTCGACGTTTTGGCGCTTGATCGCCGTCTCGACGTCTTGCACGGTCAGACCGCGCGCCGCCAGCGCCGGACGGTCGACCCACACGCGCATCGCGAACCGCCGTTCACCGCCCAGATAGACGTTGGCGACGCCCGACACCGTCGAAAGCCTGTCGACGTAGACCCGCTTGAGAAAGTCGCTGAGTTCGAGGGAATCGAGCGTCGAGGACGTGACGCCGATCCACATGATGGCCTGCGCGTTGGCGTCGACCTTTCGCACGACGGGCGTTTCGGCTCCGTCGGGCAGGCGACCGGCGACGCGCGATACTGYGTCGCGCACATCCGACGTCGCAGCTTCAGGCTCGCGCGTGACCTCGAATTCGATCGATACCGATGACCGGTCGTTCTGGCTCTGGGACGTGATTTGCCGAATGCCTTCGATGCCGGCGACGGCGCCTTCGATGGCTTCCGTCACGCGGCTCTCGATCACTTCGTTCGACGCGCCGCGATAGACGGTCGACACCGACACGACCGGTCGGTCGACTTGCGGATATTCCCGCACTGGAAGATTGATCAACGAAGAGATGCCGCCGACAATCAGCAGAAGGCTGACGACGACAGCGAAAACAGGGCGGCGGATGAAGAGGTCTGAGACCTGCATGACGCTGTTCGTTCCAGTTCGCGCGAAACGCTAATTTACAGTCTTCATGCGGCGCACCCTCGGAGCGCGCGCCGCCATTCGATAGGCTTCAGTTCCGTTCGGCCGCGTTCGCGCTACCGATCGGATGGGGCAGATTGACAGAGCTGCGCGAGGGCTGCGAGGCCTGTGGCGCGCTGATTGGTGCGGGCGGCGCTTCGGAGCCGATTTGACGCGGAATGACCGTCGCACCAGCGCGGACGCGCTGAACGCCGAGCACGACGATCGTCTCGCCCGGCTTCAGTCCCTCGATAATTTCCGCTTTGCCGCCTTGCCGCTGACCGAGCCGCACGACGCGCCGCTCGACCTTGTTGTCCTTCACCGGATAGACGATGTGGCGCAAACCCTCGCTGACGATCGCCTCTTCGGGGATCATCACGGCGTCGTCCTTCGTCATCACCTCGAGAGTGACTGTCAGGAACATGCCGGGTTTGAGCGCTTCGTCGGGATTATCGAATTCCGCCGTCAGCTTGACGGAGCGCGTCACGGCATCGATCCGCGGATCGATCGTCGCGACGGTTCCCTTGAACGTTCTGCCCYGATAGGCGGCGGACGCGGCGTTCACGACCTGGCCGGGCTTCAGGCGCCCGAGGACGTTCTCCGGAACCGAGAAATCGAGACGCACGCGTGACAGGTCGTCGAGTGACGTGACGCGGGTGCCGGGCGAGATATAGGCGCCGAGCGAGACCGAGCGGGTGCCGACACGGCCGGGGAAGGGGGCGCGGATCGTCAGATCCTGCAGGCGTGCCTCGGCCGCCTTGCGTTGAGCCTGAGCCGCGGCCATGGCGCCTTCGAGGGACTTCACCTGTGCGGTGAGATCCTCCACCTGGGCCTCGGTGCCGGCACCGGATTTGCGCAGCGCCATCGCACGATCGAGCTTGATCGAGACCTCGTTGCGAAGGGCGACGGCACGGTTGGTTTCCGCGGTGGTCTGCTCGATGTCGGCGCGTCGCTCGGCGGCGTCGAGCTGGATCAGCGTATCGCCGGCATTGACCTTCTGTCCTTCGTCGAAGCCGATCTTGTCGATCACACCTGCAATCTTGGCAGTCACGATGATCGATTCGTAGGCACGGAGCGTGCCCACCGCTTCGCGGGTTTCGACGATGCGGCCGGTCTTGACGACGTCGACATCCACTGTTGCCGGGCCGGGTGCCTGACCGCGACCACGGGCCGAGCCCGAGGCGCTCTGCCCCTCACCCTTTGCCAGATAGGAGCCGACAAGCGGCGCTTTTGCCAGATAGCCTCCCTGGTAGGCATACCAGCCGCCAGCGCCCGCAATACCCAATGCGGCGATGACGGCGAGCTGACCGGACAAACGCATGCTCGCTCCTCGGGGTCTCTATTGTCGGCGTTCTGCTAGCATAATACGTGCCAGCCGCCATGTCCTTAATGTAGAACTCTGTCCTAGCGTAGAACCGACCCGCGATCATATTACGATTTCGTAATCTCAACGGTTCTCAATTCTTCTTGACCGGGTCCTGCTGCTCCGTCATACCCATCGGCGGGACACCTCTCCCCACCGAGAGGCGCCCATCTGTAAGGATGGAAGCAAAATGACCAATATGCCTGCCGCGCGCCCTCGTGCGCCTTTTTTCTCATCCGGCCCCTGCGCGAAGCGCCCCGGATGGTCTCTCCAAAATCTTAAAACCGACGCGCTTGGACGCTCGCATCGCGCCAAGCTCGGTAAAGCGCGCCTCAAGCTCGCCATCGATCTCACCCGCGAGGTCCTGGGCGTTCCGGCCGATTACCGCATCGGCATCGTGCCGGCGTCCGACACGGGCGCCGTCGAGATGGCGCTCTGGTCGATGCTCGGCGCACGTCCGGTCGAGATGCTCGCTTGGGAAAGCTTCGGTGAAGGATGGGTCACCGATGTGGTCAAGCAGCTCAAGCTCGACGACGCCAAAGTGACGACCGCCCCTTATGGGGAACTGCCGGATCTGACCAAGGTCGATACGAAGTACCGCGACGTCGTCTTTACGTGGAACGGCACTACCTCCGGCGTCCGCGTCCCCAACGCGAACTGGATCGCGGCCGACCGTGAAGGCCTCACCATCTGCGACGCGACGTCGGCGGCTTTTGCGCAGAAGCTCGATTTTACCAAACTCGATGTGGTCACCTTCTCGTGGCAGAAGGTGCTCGGCGGCGAGGCGGCGCACGGCATGCTGATCCTGTCGCCACGGGCGGTGGAACGGCTTGAAACCTACAAGCCAGCCTGGCCACTCCCGAAGATCTTCCGCATGACGAAGGGCGGCAAGCTCATCGAGGGTATCTTCGAAGGCGAAACCATCAATACGCCCTCGATGCTCTGCGTCGAGGATTATATCGATGCGCTCGAATGGGCGAAGTCGATCGGCGGTCTCGACGGGCTTCTGGCCAAGGCGGATGCCAACGCGAAGGTCATTCACGATTGGGTCGCCAAAACGCCGTGGATCGCCAATCTCGCGAAGGACAAGGCCAACGCCTCGAACACGAGCGTATGTCTCGTCGTCGCCGACCCGGACGTCGTCGCTAAGGGTCCCGACGCTGTGGCACAGGTCGCCAAGGGCGTCAGCGCGGCCCTCGAGAAGGAAGGCGTCGCTCTCGACATCGGCGCCTATCGCGATGCTCCTCCCGGACTTCGCATCTGGTGCGGTGCGACGGTCGAAGTCTCCGACCTCGAAGCTCTGACGCCGTGGCTCGATTGGGCCTTCGCGCAAGAAAAGGCGAAGCTCGCGAAAGCGGCCTGACCTTCCGATACCGTCATCCCCGGGCATGGTCCCGGGGATCCACGATTGTCCCGATACGTGAGCCTGCGATGCCCGGTCACCATGAATGGTCGGGGCACGTCCGGCCATGACGCAGCAAGGTTTTCCGACATGACCAAACCCCGCGTTCTCATTTCCGACGCTCTCTCGCCCGCAGCCGTTCAGATCTTCAAGGATCGCGGCATCGACGTCGATTTCCAACCGGACCTCGGCAAGGACAAGGACAAGCTCGCCGCCATCATCGGCGATTACGACGGCCTCGCCATCCGTTCCGCCACCAAGGTCACCGCCAAGATCCTGGAGAAGGCGACGAAGCTGAAGGTAATCGGCCGCGCCGGCATCGGCGTCGACAATGTCGAGATCCCCGCCGCGACGGCGAAGGGTGTCATCGTCATGAACACGCCGTTCGGCAATTCCATCACGACCGCCGAACACGCAATCGCCATGATGTTCGCGCTCGCGCGCCAAATCCCGCAGGCCGACGTTTCGACGCAGGCTGGCAAGTGGGAAAAGAACCGCTTCATGGGTGTCGAACTCACCGGCAAGACGCTCGGCGTCATCGGCTGCGGCAATATCGGTTCGATCGTCGCCGATCGCGGCATCGGCCTGCGCATGAAAGTGATTGCCTTCGATCCCTTCCTGTCGCCGGAGCGGGCGCTCGAGATCGGCGTCGAGAAGGTCGAACTCGACGATCTTTTGCGCCGCGCAGACGTCATCACGCTGCACGTGCCGATGACGGAAAAAACCAAGAACATTCTCTCCGCAGAGAACATCGCGAAGGCCAAGAAGGGCGTCCGGATCGTCAATTGCGCCCGCGGTGGATTGGTCGACGAGGCAGCATTGCGCGCGGCGCTCGATTCAGGTCATGTTGCCGGTGCTGCATTTGACGTGTTCACCGAAGAACCGGCCACCAGCAATCCTCTTTTCGGTCATCCGAACGTTGTGTGCACGCCGCATCTCGGTGCGGCGACGTCTGAGGCGCAGGAGAACGTCGCGCTGCAGGTTGCCGAGCAGATGTCGGATTACCTGCTGCAGGGTGCCATCCAGAACGCGGTCAACTTCCCGTCGATCACCGCAGAGGAAGCGCCGCGCCTGAAGCCGTTCGTGACGCTCGCCGAAAAACTCGGCTCGTTCCTCGGTCAACTGACGGAGGCGCCGATCAAAGGCATCCGCATCGAGTACGAAGGCGAAGTCGCGGAAATGAACACCCGTGCGCTCACATCGGCCGCCGTCACCGGCGTGCTGCGTCCGTTCCTGCAAGACATCAACATGGTGTCGGCTCCAATCGTCGCGCGGGAGCGCGGCATCGTCATCGAGGACGTCAAGCGCGATACCGCGGCGCGCGACTACGAGAGCTTCATCCGCATCATCGTCGAGGCCGAGGACATGTCGCGCCACGCCGGCGGCACGGTGTTCCAGGACGRCAAGCCGCGCGTCACGGAAATCCGCGACATCCTCGTCGACGCGGAATTCGCGCCCAACATGATTTACGTGCGCAATGCCGACAAGCCGGGATTCATCGGCAGCTTCGGCACGCTGCTCGGCGCCTCC
>NZ_JBFUKD010000048.1:0-11099 GCF_056401005.1 Microvirga sp. P4_G7
GGCCTTGCTCCGCGCCAATCTCGTCGGCGATGCGCTTCATCAACGCGATATCGACGAGGGAATTCATGGGATTCGAGGGTGTCTCGATCATGATCACGGACACACGGCCMTTGGCCATTGCATCCTCCGACGCCGCGCGAACGCTTGCTTCGTCGACCCCGTCGGCAAAGCCGACGCTGCCGATACCGAGATTGGCCAAAGTCTTCGCGATCAGGGTTTCGGTTCCGCCGTAGAGCGGTTGAGAATGCAGGATCACGTCACCGGGCTTGGCGAAGGCGAGAATCGTCGTCGCGATGGCCGACATGCCGGAGGAGAACAACAATCCCGCCTCGGCCTCCTCGAAGATGGCGAGCCGGTCCTCGACGATTTCCGCGTTCGGGTGGTTGAAGCGCGAATAGACGAGGCCGGCCGCTTCGCCCTTCGGGGGCTCGCGACGTCCGGCGACGTAATCGAAGAATTCCTTGCCGTGTTCCGCGCTCCTGAACACGAAGGTCGAAGTCAGGAAGACCGGCGGCTTCACGGCGCCCTCCGACAGGGTCGGATCGTAGCCGTAGCCGAGCATAAGGGTCTCCGGTTTCAGCTTACGGTTGCCGATCCGGTCTTTGTGGTAGCGATCTTGCGTCATGACATTCGACCCTCAAAACATTCCTTGCAGTTGAATGTAGGGTAGCGGTTGCCGAAAGGCGCGTCCTGCGCATAGGGTCTGTCATTCACAGGAGATCGATCAGGAATGGCGCGCTTCGCCGGCACGGATTCATATGTCGCTACGGAAGACCTAACCGTAGCCGTCAATGCGGCCATCGTTCTCGAACGTCCGCTTTTGGTCAAAGGGGAACCTGGAACCGGAAAGACGGTCCTGGCCGAGGAAATCGCCAGCGCCATCGGGGCGCCGCTGCTGACCTGGCACGTGAAGTCGACGACAAAAGCGCAGCAGGGTCTCTACGAATACGATGCGGTATCGCGCCTCCGCGACAGCCAGCTCGGTGATCCGCGCGTGTCGGACATCAGTCATTACATCAAGCGCGGAAAATTGTGGGAAGCGTTCGATCTGCCGACGCGGCCCGTGCTTTTGATCGACGAGATCGACAAGGCGGACATCGAGTTCCCGAACGATTTGCTGCTCGAACTCGATCGCATGGAGTTTCACGTCTACGAGACCGGCGAGACAATCCGCGCGGTGCGCCGCCCGATCGTCATCATCACCTCGAATAATGAAAAGGAACTTCCGGACGCCTTCCTGCGCCGATGTTTCTTTCACTACATCAAGTTTCCCGATCCCGACACGATGGCGCGCATCGTCGAAGTTCACTTTCCGGGGATCAAGCAGCGACTGATCGCCGAAGCTCTGCGGATCTTCTTCGACGTACGCGACGTTCCGGGGCTGAAGAAAAAACCGTCCACGTCGGAATTGCTGGATTGGCTCAAGCTTCTGCTCTCGGAGGACATCGGCCCCGAGCAGCTGCGCGAGCGCGACACGCGCAAACTCATTCCGCCGCTGCATGGTGCATTGCTCAAAAACGAGCAGGATGTCACCTTGTTCGAGAAGCTCGCTTTCATCTCCAGGCGGGACGGGCGTTGATCGCGAGGAACGTTTAGATCCATGCTGCGTCTGATTTTGCTGCGCCACGCCAAGGCGTCCTCGCCCTCCGGTGTCCTCGATATCGACCGTCCGCTGTCTTCGCGCGGGCGTGAGGCGGCGACGCGCATGGGCGCCTATTTGCGCGCCGAGCGCCTCGTTCCCGATCTCGCGCTCGTCTCGCCGTCCGTGCGGACGCGGGAGACATGGGACCTCGTGCGGCCCGCTCTCGGATCGACGCAGGCGGAAATCGTCGAGGCGATCTATGCCGCTCACGCCCTGCGCCTTCTCGACGTGGTGCGATCGGTCCCGATGCCGACCGCGAGCCTCCTGATCGTCTGCCACAATCCCGGCTGCGAAGAACTCGCGGGCCTCTTGGCCGTCGACGGTGATGCGGAAGCGCGCAAGCGCATGCACCGCAAATATCCGCCCGCGGGGCTCGCCGTGATCGATCTCGAGCCGAAGGATTGGGCCTCGGTCGATCTCGGGGAGGGCAGGCTCGTGCGCTTTGTGACACCACAGGATCTCGGGTTCCACGCGGACGATTAGACAGGCGGCCGATTGCGCCTATCTTTCGTCGGATTGAACCCGCAAGGTTGCCGTTTCGACGAAACCATCGCCCCATGCTGCCTCAAACACTCATGGCTCTCCTCATCGCCGGCAACGCGGTTCTCAACGGCGCGGCTTCGTTTGAGCGCGCGCACGAGGAACCGGTGCCTGTGGCGAACGATGCGGAGATCGTAGGCGCTCGCTATGAGGCCACTGCGCGGGAGGTGACGAACTGGCGCGACGAGGCCAGCCAGGCCCTGACTCCTGGGACGGTCGTCGTGCTGGCGACCTTGCTCGGGGTGCAACGCCCCATCGTCACGCGCTGCGTCAAACTCAACAATTACTGGTGCATCAAGAGCGCCCGTTGGGACGGAGAGATCGGAACGGACGGGGAGGGGCACGTCGGATTCGCCTCCGCCGAGCGCGGTGCCGACGCTGCGGCGACGCTCCTGCGGCGCTACTATCTCGACTTCAATCGGAAATCTGCCCTCGACATCGTTCGCCGTTGGGCCCCTGCCGAATGTGGCGTGATCTCCGGGTTTGGCGGGATGGTCCTCGCGGTCAAGGGAATCGGCGGCACGCTCAGGGCACGTTATCTCGCGGCTCACCGGGTCAGCTTGACCGCCAGCGGACCGAAGACGGGCAAGAAGGGCGCGTCGTCCGGACGCGTGTCGATCGTGATTCCCCGTGCCGGCGCACTCAAGAGTTCCTCGTACCGCATGCCGGAGATCGCCGCCGGAGTTGGCCTCGCGCCGCAAAAGCCCGTCGTTGCCGTGCCTCGACGCCAGACGGCGGCCGTCCCGGCGAAGCCGTCGGGGCGGCAACCCGATGCGAAGCCGGCGCGCGTCGCCTCGGCGGCGACCTCATGCGCTCCTGACGAAGGGCGTCTGCGCAACTACGCGGATCGCATGGTGACGGAGCTCGACGTCGGGCCGAACGACGACCTCAAGCTCTTTGCGGCGGACGGCACACCCTTGCCGAACCTTGTTCCCGTCATGCTTGCCATGTCCTCGTTCGAACTCGGCATGCTTCGTCCTCATCCGGAACTGATCGAGGGTGCGGTCGCTCGCGCGACGATGCGCGTGATCGAGGCTCGCAAAGGCGATCATCAGGCCGAAGGGCGCTGATGAGGGCCCAGTTTCTCGATTTGAAAGCAAGAGCCGGAGTGCGACTGTACGACTGGACATGTTCAATGGCCCTCACGACRTGAACAGTTGGAAGGAGCCAGCGATGGACGCCCTTGTGAAACGAGAGATGAAACGGCTGGAGCCGGCGGATCAGGATCCCCGGTGGGCCAGCGTCGCTATGCGCGACCGTTCCGCGGACGGCACGTTTTTCTATTCGGTGGCGACGACCGGGGTCTTTTGCCGTCCGTCCTGCGGCGCGCGGTTGCCGAATCCCAAGAACGTCCGTTTCCATGCGACCGCCGCGGACGCGGCTGCAGCGGGTTTTCGCCCGTGCAAGCGTTGCAAGCCCGACCAGAAACCGCTCGACGAGCAATATGCGGCGACGGTCGCGCAGGCTTGCCGGGTAATCGAGGACGCCGAGGAGGCGCCGACCCTGGCGCAGCTCGCCAAGGCCGTCGGCCTCAGCACCTTCCATTTCCACCGGGTGTTCAAGGCGGTGACAGGGGTGACGCCGAAGGATTACGCTGTCGCTCACCGGGCGGGACGGGTGCGTGATCGCCTCGCGAACAGCGCGACCGTAACCGAAGCGATCTTCGACGCCGGGTACAATTCCAACAGCCGCTTTTACGAAAAATCGGACAGTATGCTGGGGATGACCCCGAGCGATTACCGGGCCGGCGGAATCAATGCCGAGATCCGGTTCGCCGTCGGCGAATGCTCGCTGGGATCCATCCTCGTCGCTAAAAGCGAGAAGGGGGTCTGCGCCATTCTTCTCGGAGACGATCCCGAAATGCTTCTGCGTGATCTGCAGGACCGTTTCCCGAAAGCGAATCTGATCGGCGGCGATGCAGCGTTCGAAGATTGGATTGCGACCGTGGTCGGCTTCGTCGAAGCGCCGGCAATCGGTCTCGACCTGCCGTTGGATGTCCGTGGAACCGCCTTTCAGCAACGGGTCTGGCAAGCGCTCAGGGAAATTCCGGCGGGTGCTACGGCCAGCTATGCGCAGATCGCCAGCCGGATCGGCGCGCCGAAGGCGGTGCGCGCGGTGGCGCAAGCCTGTGCTGCCAACGCCTTGGCGGTCGCGATCCCGTGTCATCGGGTCGTGCGCACCGACGGTGCGTTGTCCGGCTATCGCTGGGGGGTCGAGCGCAAGCGCGCATTGCTGGAGCGGGAAAGCGCCGCTTGAGCATTCCTGGTTCAATGGTCCTGGAGCGTTGAAGCGGCCACGCTCGGCGATATGTCTTGTAGAGGGCGCGATCAGGCCCCACCTTCAAGCTTGACTTGACCTCGGTTCGGGAAAGACAGGTTCGCGTTCGTGTCCGCCATCAAAAATTTCGCCTCCCGCGCCGGCTCGGCGGCGCAGTCGCTGTGGGAGGCGTCGGGGCAGCTTGTCCAACCATCCCTGCGGATCGGCGTCACGGGTCTGGCCCGGTCCGGAAAGACCGTCTTCACGACCGCGTTGGTCCATCACCTCACGCGAGGCACCAATCTCCCGGCGTTCCGGGCCTCTGCCGAAGGACGCATTCGCCGTGCGTATCTGGCGCATCAGCCGGACGACGCCGTGCCGCGCTTCCCCTTCGAGGAGCACGTGGATGTGCTCACCAATCAGCGAAACTGGCCGCAATCCACCAATCGAATCAGCGAATTGCGAGTCGATCTTGACTATGAGCGCAAAGGCGGCTGGCGATCTGGCCCTGCATCTCTTGCGCTCGACATCGTCGATTATCCGGGTGAATGGCTGCTCGATCTCGCCCTGATCGAAACACCTTACGTGGAATGGTCGCGCCGGACGCTGGAGGCGAGCCGACGGCCCGATCGCGCCTCCATCGCGGCGCCCTGGCACGCCACCTTGAAGGAGCTCGATCCGGCAGGGCCGGCCGACGAGGTGCTGGCTGCGAAGGCCAGCGAAGATTTCAAAGCCTATCTCGCCGCTTTGCGTGCTGGGCCGGAAGCGGTGGCGACCACGCCGCCGGGACGGTTCCTGATGCCGGGCGATCTCGACGGCTCGCCGGCGTTGACCTTTGCGCCGCTCGATCTCCCCGCCGGACAGCCGGTCGCCGCAGGGAGTTTCGCCGCGCTCATGGAAAGGCGCTACGAGGCCTACAAGACCCACGTCGTGAAGCCGTTCTTCCGCAATCACTTTCAGCGCATCGACCGGCAGATCGTGCTCGTCGACGTGCTCGCGGCGATCGATGCCGGACCGACCGCGCTCGCGGAATTGGAGGAGGCGCTCGATCAGGTCCTCATCGCCTTTCGCACCGGCCGTAATACGCTGCTTTCGCGGCTGTTCTCACCGCGCGCCGACCGGGTGTTGTTCGCGGCGACGAAGGCGGACCACATTCACCACACGGATCACGACCGCCTCGATGCGATCCTTCGCCTCCTCGTCAATCGGGCGGCTCGCCGGACCGAAGCCGCGGGCGCCCGCGTCGGCACCGTCGCGCTCGCCTCGGTTCGCGCCACGCGGGAAACCACGGTGAGGGAGGGACGCGAGACCTTGAAGGCCGTCGCGGGCACACCGGAAGCCGGTGAGCGTGTCGAGGGCGAGATATTCGACGGCGAAACCGAAGCGGCGGTCTTTCCGGGCGAATTGCCCGAGAAGGCCGACGAGGTTTTCCACGGGGCGATCCCGCCGGGCTCGTTCCGCTTTCCCCGGTTTCGACCTCCGAAGCTGCCGGTCGACGCTGCGGGCCGGATGGCCAGGATGCCCCATATCCGCCTCGACCGCGCGTTGGAATTCCTGATCGGGGATCGCCTCACATGACTCGCCGCCCTCGCGCCTTTCGTCTCGATGATCCTGACGTGGCGAGCGGTTCGATCGAAGTGGTCGACGAGCCGTTCGATGCCATCGAAGCCGCCGACGGCATTGTCGTGCCGATGGGCGGACGCCGCCGGGCGCCATGGGTCGCAATCCTGTTGTCGGCCGTTTCGGGCCTCGTCCTGCTCGCCATCGGCCTCGGCATCGAAAAGCTGATCGTCGATCTTTATCTGGTCGCTCCATGGCTCGGATGGGTGGCGCTGGTCCTTGCCGCTTTGGCCATGCTGGCATTCGTCGCGATCGTCGGACGGGAGGTCGCCGGCATCTGGCGCGAGAAGAAGATCGAGCATCTGCGCGAAGCCGCGATCGATGCCTTGGCAGTCAAGGATCACAAGGCGGCAAAGGGCATCGTCGCGGATCTCCGCTCTCTCTACGAGGCACGCAGCAGCGCTGCGCCGAGTCGCGCGCGGTTGAAAAATTTGGACGATGAAATTATCGACGCCGACGACCGGCTGGCGATCGCCGAACGGGAGCTTCTCGCGCCGCTGGATGCGCAAGCGAAGCGCGCCATCGCCGGCGCCGCGAAGCAGGTCTCCCTGGTCACCGCCGTCAGCCCGAGGGCAATCGTCGACGTTGCCTTCGTGATTTTCGCGGCCGTGCGTCTGCTGCGAACGTTGGCGCGCATCTATGGCGGCCGGCCCGGCTTGTTCGGCTTCCTGAGGCTCGCCAAGGCCGCCTTCAACCATCTGGCGGTCACTGGCGGGATGGCGGTCGGGGACAGCCTGATGCAGCAGGTTCTGGGTCTTGGTCTCGCCGCGCGCATCTCGGCGAAATTGGGGGAGGGCGTGCTCAACGGCCTGATGACCGCGCGGTTTGGCTTGGCCGCCTTGGCCGTGTGCCGTCCCTTGCCGTTCATCCGCGAGGAGACCCCCAAGATCGGCGATGTGGCGGGCGAATTGGTCAGCCGGGCGGAAGCGGTGGCCGAATAGGGCTGGTTGCCTCCAGGTTGACGTAGCAGGCGCGTTCCCGCACAACAGCGCCCCGTCAGGCGCGGACGAAAGCGCCGCCAGCCGTTTGATCACGTCCCGCCTCGATGCTCTTCAATTCTTTCATTTTCCTCTTTGCCTTCCTGCCGGTAGCGCTTCTGACGCACTGGCTGGTCGAGCGCTTTCGGCCCGAATGGCGCTTGCCGCTGCTCGTGATTTTGTCGTTCGTTTTCTACGGCTACTGGGATTGGCGGTTCGTGCCGCTGCTGCTGGCCTCGATCCTGGTCAACTGGCTGATCGCCCAAGCCTTCCTGCGCTCGAAGACGGGAACGCTCGTCACCCTCGCCATCGTGGCCAATCTCGTCGTCCTGGCGATCTTCAAGTATTTCAATTTCTTCGCCGATCTGGCGAGCTTGATCCCGGGCGTCCACGCGCCGAAATTCGACATCGCGCTGCCGCTCGGCATTTCGTTCTTCACCTTCCACCACATCATGTACCTGACGGATTTGCGGGCGGGGAAAGCGCCCCGCTACGATCTCGTCCGGTACGCGCTCTACATCGCTTTCTTTCCGCAAGTTCTCGCCGGCCCGCTGGTGCGGTGGAGCGAGATCATGCACCAGCTCGACGAGCGGCCCTATCGCCGCCACGACGCGGCGGAACGGTTCGCGCGCGGGATGATGCTTCTCGTCGCGGGTCTGGCGAAAAAAGTCTTTGTCGGCGACCAGTTGGCGGAATACGTCAATCCGATCTTTCAATCGGCTGACGCAGGCAACGCCGTCAGCCTGGTCGAAGCCTGGCAGGCGACCCTCGGCTTCACGTTCCAGATCTATTTCGACTTCTCCGGCTACACCGACATGGCGCTCGGCCTGGCGCTCCTGTTCGGCATCGTCCTGCCGCAGAATTTCGACGTCCCTTACCGCTCGGTATCGCTGCAGGATTTCTGGCGGCGCTGGCATATGACGTTGTCGCGCTTCCTGCGGGACTATCTGTACATCGCCCTCGGCGGCAACCGGCGCGGGCTCGTTCTGCAACTCGCGGCATTGTTCGCGACGATGGCGCTGGGAGGCCTGTGGCACGGCGCCGGCCTGACCTTCGTGGCCTGGGGCGCCGCGCACGGCCTCGGATTGTGCGTCGGCGTTCTGTGGCGCAAGGCGGGCCTGTCGATGCCGAGCATCGTCGGCTGGGCGTTGACGCTCGTGTTCGTGATCCTCACCTGGGTTCTCTTCCGGGCGGGTACGTTTGAAGGCGCATTGCGGGTCTATGAGGGACTTTTCGGGCTTACGACCTGGGGTGGCGGCTTCAAATGGCGGGCGATCGTCGCCGCGGCCGCTGTCGCGATCATCGGACCGACCGCCTGGACGTTCGTTCACAAATTGCCGCCCCGACGCTGGATTGCGATCGCCTTCGCGATCGTGTTCGTGATCGTGCTGTTCAAAATCGGCGATGATGCGAATTATGAATTCATCTATTTCCAGTTCTGAACCGGATTCGGCGCGCTGGCGGCGTTTCGCCGTCACGTTTCTCGCCGCCGCCTTGGGACTGCTCTGTCTTATCGTGGCGGTCGCCTTCGCCGTCGATCCTTACGACACCGGCCGCTCGACGTTGTTCGCGAAGGCCGGCGTGCGGCCGCAGGGTCCGCGGACGGCGGCCCCGAGCCGTGGTCGGGACCAAACCTTCAATGCCGCCATCATCGGCAATTCGCACATCCAATTGCTGTCGCCGGAACGGCTGAAGGCGGCGACCGGGCTCGATTTCGTGCAATTGTCCGTGCCTGCCTCGGGACCGAAAGAGCAATTCGTCATCATCGACTGGTTTTTGCGTCAGCGGCAAAAGCCGGCCAAGGCCCTCGTCATCAGTGCGGACGAGAGCTGGTGCGGCCAGGATCCGGCCATGCCGAACACCAAGCCGTTTCCATTCTGGCTCTTCAGTGCCAATCCACTCGAATACGCCAAGGGATTGGTCCGCTACGACATCCTCGAAGAGGTGCCGCGCCGCTTCGGCTACATCTTCGGCAAAAATCCCGAGCGGGCGCCAGCGGACGGGTACTGGAACTACGAGCAGAATTATCTCGACCTCGGCTACGCCACGGATCCGGTGCTGCGCAAACGTTTGGAAAGCCGTCCCGAGATCGACCTGCAAACGTTGCCGAGCGATCCTCTCGCGGGGACGCGCAAATTCCCCGTGGCGGACAAGCTTCGGCAGGCGGTCTCGGCGATGCCGGCGGATCTGGCGGTCATTCTCGTATTGCCGCCGACCTACCAAAACTATCTGCCGCCGGCGCAATCCCCGCGCGGTTACATCGACAAGGAATGCAAGGCGGCCCTCGCGAGCGCCCTTCAGGGCCACGCCAAATCGGCGCTCATCGACTGGCGGGTCGACCGGCCGGAGAATCGGGATCCGAATCTGTACTTCGACCTGACCCATTATCGCCTCCCGATCGCGCACAAGGTCGAGGCCGATGTGGCGGAAGCTTGGCAGCGCCTGCGCTGACGCCAAGCGCTGCGGCAAATCGTTCTTTCGTCTGAGACGCGCCGGGAATGCCGCAAAAATAAGCGAAACGTGATGAGCGATTGAGGTTGTGTGGTGCACACAACGCGTTGTGGTCGGGCTTGTCCCCATATATAGGGGCCCCAGGTTCAAGGGGATAATACGGCCCATATGACGAACACCGCAATCGATGAGGGTTATCGTCCGACTGAGGACGAGCCCTTCATGAGCGAACGGCAGCGGGAATATTTCCGGCGCAAACTGATCCGCTGGAAGGGAGACATCCTGAAAGAAGCTCAGGAAACTCTCGCTGCCCTTCAGAGCGAAAGCGAGAATCACCCCGATCTGGCTGATCGGGCATCCTCGGAGACGGATCGCGCTATCGAGCTTCGTGCCCGGGACCGCCAGCGCAAACTGATCGCCAAGATTGATTCCGCTCTCGCCCGCATTGAAGACGGCTCTTACGGCTTCTGCGAGGAGACCGGCGAACCGATCTCGCTCAAACGCCTTGAAGCCCGGCCGATCGCGACGCTGTCCCTGGAAGCTCAGGAACGGCACGAGCGAAGCGAGCGGGTTCACCGCGACGACTAAGAAAAAGGGCTCCGCCAAGGGAGCCCTTTTTCGTTCATACGATGTTTTCTCAGCGCTTGTCGGGGTCCGTCGGACGCCCGAGAAGGCGGGCGAACTCGGCTTCGATCTCCTCGACGGAGAACGGGTCGCTCGCCGGTTTCGACGGCGCGGCGGGCGGCGCCGCCGGTCGTGGCGGATGAACTGCTGCGGGCTCCGAGGCCGGGCCGGAACGGTCGGCGGGCTTCTCCTCGACCTCTTCCTCGTCTTCTTCGGCGACGTGATCTTCGTCCTCAGACGAAGGCTCTTCGTCCTCGTCCACGCGAACGGTCGGCGAGGATACTTCCGCGCTTGCGATTTCGAGCTCTTCCTCGACTTCGACGATCTCGACCGGTTCGATGACGGGTACGGGCACAGGCGCCGTCGGCCGCTTCAGAGCCTCTTCGAGTTGCTTTGCCATGTCCGACAGGATCGCCGCGTCCGGCGCGCGATCGACGATCGTGGCCGCGCGCGGCTCGACCCGAGGCTCCGGTTGGACCGGAGGGRCGGGCGGAACGGGCGCAGGGCGGGGCGGTGCCGAAAACGTCGGGGCGACGCGGGGCTCCTGGCGAGGTGGCTCCTGGCGAGGGGGCTCCTGACGAGGGGGCTCATAGCGCGCCGGCGACGACTCTTGGCGAGAGGTGTCCTGCCGGGACGAGTCTTGACGCGACAATTCGGGAATTTTGGGCTCGAACTCGGGCACCGGGCGCGTGAAACCCTCGACGCGAGTCGGCTTGAGAGCCGGCTCGACGATCGGCGCGAGTGGCTGTGACGAGACCGGAGCGCTCACGGACGCGATGGGAGCGAGTTCCTGCTCGACATCGGATTCATCCGACGGGCGCCGGATGAAGGCGCCGAGCTGAGCGGCGAGTTGGGTTTCGATGTTCGGTCGCGCGGCCGGATCGACCTGCGGTCGGAGGTTGGGTTCGATCGCCGGTTCCGGCCGATCGCCCGCAGGTTCCGCCTGCGGCGCGGGGAGGCGGCTGCCGGCATTGCGGACGATATTGGTC
>NZ_JBFUKD010000049.1:0-11044 GCF_056401005.1 Microvirga sp. P4_G7
GTATAGGAGAAATAGGTTATGACGGTATCGAGGCCTTCACCTGCCTCTTCCGAAATCTTGTCAATGGTATCGATGACGTAGGTGTCGTCGCCGGTGCCGCCTTTCATGTCGTCGTCGCGCGCGCCACCGTCGAGCCAATCGTTGCCCGATCCGCCGACGAGCGTATCGATTCCGGCGCCACCGTAGAGATCATCGTTGTCTTCGCCGCCGTCGAGATAATCGTTCGCGGTTCCACCCGTCAGGGTGTCGTTTCCGGCCTGCGCGCGAATCTCGTTGCCGTCGTCGTCGCCGATGAATGTATCGGCATGAGCGGAGCCGAGGAAGCCTTCGATGCTCCAGTAGCTATCGCCTTTCGCGTCGCCATCATTCTTTGACAGATCGAGCAGATTGACCGTTACGCCGCCATCGGCGAGGCCGTAATTGGCGAAGTCGAAATTCTCGCCCCCGTCAAGATGGTCGGCCCCCTCGCCACCGCTGAGGGCGTCGCTGCCATCTGAGCCGTAGAGAGTATCGTTGCCGGCGCCGCCATGCAGGAAATCTTCGCCTGCGGAGCCGCCGAACTGCTCGTCACCTGCATTGCCGGTCCATTCGATGCCCGCCGCGCGAGGATCGAAAATCTGCGCCTTGACGTGGCCCGGGGGCGCACCATTGCCGCCGCCGTCGTCCGACCATCCCACGACAAAGCGACCATCGGAGAGAGCTGTGATCGACGGGTTGTCCTGCCGGCCAGCCATTTGATCGGGGTGGACGCTGAACGCGTCGCCGTTGGGAGCGCCATTGCCATTAAATGCGCGCGCGACAACATTCTGGGACGCGGTTTGCTCGACTGCGATGGCAAAGCCGCCGTCGGTGAGCGCGGCCACCACGACTTTTCCGTAACGTTGCCCGGACATCAGCGTCATCTCCGTGCCCGCTTGCCCGAAGATGTCGTAGATGATGGCCTTCACCTGATCGGTCCCGAAGGGGTCCGAAGCGGCGTAGGTGAGAAGAACCTTTCCATCTGCGAGGGCCGTCACGCTCGGTGAGGATCGGATGAAGACCAAATCGACGGGGATGCGCCATTCATTAGAGACGGTCGTAGCGGTATAGGTGCGCATCAGAATCGCATTCGTGGCTTCCAAAGTAGCCGTGACGAAGAGGCCCTGAAAAACGCCGGCATCGGGCACGGCGACGGACGGGGATTGGTACGTCCCGCCCTCAACACCAGTCCGACCCTGAGCGCCGCCGTTCGCGTCGTACACGGCATTCGAAATGCCGGTTGTGGCATCGTACCCGAGATGCGACACGACGAATCCGTCGCCGTATGCGGCAATCGAGGGCTTCGTCTGGTCGCCCGCGCCGATGCCGACGCCGAAATCCCTCGCGGGAGCCGATCCGTTGTTGTCGTAGACTCGTGCACGAACATCCATGTTCGTGCCGTTGAAGGACGAGAAGGCAACGGCGAAACCGCCGCCCTTGAGCGCGGTGACCACAGGATCGATCTGCGTTGCAGCGTCGTCCGAGTTTATCTTGAACGGATCGCCCTTCTTGCTTCCGTCGGCATTGAAGAGCTGCCCCCACACATCCGAATCGGCGCCGTCGTGTTCGACCCACACACCGACAAACGTCCCGTTCTTGAGAACCGTCAAGTTGGAACGGTACTGCTCGAATTGTTCATTGCTGGCGGAGATCTTGGGTCCCCAGAATACAGGTTGCGGCATGCGAAAATCCTTCTGGTCCTGACCCGAAAAGGGCGCTCGCCGAACGACGGCGCACGACAATGGGATCCACGCGAGGTCCCTGAGGATCTCACTAGGGGAGATGTGAAGGATCCGACCTAACCGAAGAGATAGGAAATTGCGGCAAACGCCTGCTTTGAAGCCAAACTGTGTGTGAAAACACCCAGCCGTGGCGTGCGTCGGGCCGATCCACGGGAGCCGCTGCTCGGACGACTATCGCCGCGCCCGGTCCGGCGTTACTTATCCCGGATCAACAGCTCTCGAAATCGCCGATCCGGGTTTCACGCTCGGTGAGTTCATCAAAGCGGCGGTCGAGCGCCGCATAGGCCTCAGCGTCGGCTGCGTGCATGGCCTCGAACGCCGATCGGGTTTGCCAGCGATCGATCGTGACATAGCGGCCCGGCCGAGTCTCGTCGCGCAACAATTCGGTGCCGCGATAGCCTGCATGACGCTGGAAAAGCAGCGCCCAGTCACCCGCGGGACCATACGCGGTCTCGAAGGCGGATTGACGCGCCTCCGAGACGTGGAACTCCCAGATGATGACGTGCATGCGCAAAACTCGTTCGTTCAATGCGCCTCGTCCCAGTTCTGCGCGGCGCGCGCATCGACGGCGAGCGGCACGCGCAGATGCACCGCTGGAGCGGAAGCATCCGTCATGACGCGCGAGATCACCGGAAGCGTCGCTTCCACCTCTTCGTCGGGCGTCTCGAACACCAGTTCGTCGTGCACTTGAAGGAGCATGCGCGCCGACAGTCGCTCGGCCCGCAGCGCGTCTTCCATGCGCATCATGGCGCGGCGGATGATGTCGGCGGCGGAGCCTTGGATCGGCGCGTTGATGGCTTGGCGCTCGACCGCGGCCCGCTCCGATGGATTGCCCGATCTGATCTGCGGGTAATGGCACACCCGGCCGAAGATCGTCGTGACGTAGCCGTTGTCGCGGCACGCTTTCTTGGTTTCGTCCATATAAGCGCGAATGCCTGGAAAGCGTTCGAAATACTGCTTGATGAAGGCAGCCGCCTCGCCGTGCGGAATGCTGAGGCGCTGAGCGAGGCCGAAGGCGGAAATGCCATAGATGATGCCGAAGTTGATGGTCTTCGCCTGGCGCCTGAGATCCGACGTCATCTGATCGAGGGGAACGCC
The DNA here is from genome assembly GCF_056401005.1 of Microvirga sp. P4_G7. Lineage (NCBI taxonomy): Bacteria > Pseudomonadati > Pseudomonadota > Alphaproteobacteria > Hyphomicrobiales > Methylobacteriaceae > Microvirga > Microvirga sp. P4_G7. The sequence continues at coordinate 2,859 of NZ_JBFUKD010000049.1, forward strand.
GAACATGGCCGACGCTGTTGCCGCGTGAATGTCGATTCCCTTCGCGAAGGCCTCGCGCAATTGCGGGATGTCGGCAATATGCGCCAGGATACGCAATTCGATCTGGCTGTAATCGGCCGAAATGATTTTCGATCCCTGCGGTGCGATGAAGGCGGTGCGGATCTTGCGCCCTGCTTCCGTACGGATCGGAATGTTCTGCAGGTTCGGTTCAGAGGAAGAAAGACGTCCCGTCGTCGTCGAGGCGAGCGAGAAGCAGGTATGCACACGGCCCGTTTCCGGATTCATGTGTTGCTGCAGCGTGTCGGTATAGGTCGACTTCAGTTTGGCGAGTTGGCGCCATTCCAAGATCTTTTCGGGGAGCAGATGCCCGGCCTGCGCCAACTCGTCGAGCAGCGTCGCGGGTGTGGCCCATTGGCCGGACGCTGTCTTCTTGGCGCCGGGAAGACCCATCTTGCCGAAGAGAATGTCGCCGATCTGTTTCGGGCTGCCGAGAGCGAATTTTTCGCCGGCGATCTCGTGGATTTCGCTCTCGAGACGGGCGAGGCTCTGGGCGAAGTCGCCGGAGAGCCGAGAGAGAATCTGACGATCGACGAGAATGCCGCGCATTTCCATGCGCGCCAGCGTGTCCACCATCCGCCGCTCCAATGTCTCGTAGACGGTGGCGCGTCGCTCGGCCGGAAGCCGCGGCTTCAGGACCTGCCACAGCCGCAATGTGACATCGGCGTCTTCCGCGGCGTAGGCCGTGGCTTTGTCGATCTCGACATGGTCGAACGTGACACGGCTCTTGCCCGTGCCCGTGACCTCGTTGAACGAGATCGGCGTGTGCCCGAGGTGCCGGCGGGACAATTCGTCCATGCCGTGCGATCCCTTGCCCGCGTCGAGCACATAGGATGCCAACATGGTGTCGTCGAAGCCGCGCACTTCGATGCCATGGCGCTTCAAGATCACCCAATCGTATTTCAGGTTCTGGCCGATCTTGAGGATCGAGGGATCCTCGAGGACCGGGCGGATCGCATCGAGCGCGGCGGCCTCGGGCAATTGTCCGGGTCGCAAACCTTCTCCGAACAAATCGGTTCCGCCGCGATGTTTCAGCGGCACGTAGCAAGCCTTGTTGGGCTGAAGCGCGAGAGAAAAGCCGACGAGGTCGGCGAGATTGGAATCGATGTCGGTCGTCTCGGTGTCGAGGGCGAGGTAGCCTTGTTCTCGCGCCTCGCGCATCCAATCCTGCAGCCGCTCGAGCGTGGTGACGGTCTCGTAGGCGCTTCGGTCGAACGATTGCGAAGACGCCTCCGTGGCGCGTTTCGCCGCGAGATCGCCTGGGGTCGCAGCACCGTTGACGTTCTTGGGCGCAACACTTGCGGACCCCGCCGGGATTTCTTCGGAACTCGCCGTCTCCGGACGCCCTTGCCAGGTGATCGCGTCGCCGCCGGGCATCAGACGCGGATCGGGTTCGATGTCGGTCGGATCGGTCTCATAGAGTTCGGCCACGCGCCGCGTCAGCGTGTTGAACTCCATTGCTTTCATGAAGGAGAGCAATGGACGCGGATCGAGATCGGGAAGCGGCAGCGCATCGAGGGAGAGCGGCAAGGGCGCTTCACAGTCGAGGGTGACCAGCTTTTTCGACAGGCGCGCATTGTCGACGTTGGCGAGCAATGTCTCGCGGCGCTTCGGCTGCTTGATCTCGGACGCACGGGCGAGCAGGGTTTCGAGATCGCCGAATTCCTTGATCAGCTGCGCGGCGGTCTTCAAGCCGATACCGGGAACGCCGGGCACGTTGTCGGAGGTGTCGCCCATGAGCGCCAGCACGTCGCCGATCTTCTCCGGCGGAATGCCTTCCCATTTCTCCGTGACTGCGGCCTCGTCGAGATTGCGCTCCGGCCGGTAGCCGGGCTTGCCCTTGATGCCTGATTCGAAATCGTAGAAGCACACCAGCGGTCCCACGAGCTGCATCAGGTCCTTGTCGGACGAGATGATGAGCACGTTGGCGCCGCGCGCCTTCGCCTCCTGCGTATAGGTGGCGATGAGGTCGTCGGCCTCGTAGCGCAATTGTTCGATGGGTTCGAGACCGAAGGCGCGAATGGCTTCGCGCATCAGCGGCATCTGAACCTTCAAGTCATCCGGCGGATCGGGACGGTGGCCCTTGTAATCCTCGTAAAGCTCCTTGCGGAAGGATCCTTCGGACTTGTCGAGAACGATGGCGAGATGCGTCGGCTTCAGCCCAGCCGCTCCGTCGCGGACGAACTGCAGAAGCTTCGTCACGAACAACCGCACGGCGCCGGTGGGCATACCGTCCGAAATGCGGCTGTTGTACTTCGAGTCCTGGTTCATGGACTGGAAATACGAGCGGAAGATGAAGGACGAGCCGTCGACGAGGAAGACATGATCGCCGGCGGCGACAGGACGAGAAGAGGCCATGGAGGATCTGTCGTGAGAAAGGGGATCTCCACAGATAGTCATTCGGGAGCCCGCTGGCTATGCCGATCAGGCCGCCTTCAACCGGGCAAGATCGAGGTCGAGTTCCCGCAAGGCCTGCATGACGACGCCCTCGGTGAGGAGATCCATGGAGGATTCGACCACCTGGATCGTGGCGAGCGCTCGCAATTCGGGAATCGTCTGGGTTTCGAGCGCCGCCTCGAAGGAGGGGCGCAGGAGATCCATGGCGCGGGTGCCGGGCCCGCAGATGACCACATGATCGGGCTCGAGGGTCTGGATCAGGATGCCGACCGCATCGCCCAAAACCTCGCCCGCCTCGCGGAAGAGATTGCCGAGAGCGGTATCTCCCGATCTCGCCTGGGCGACGAGGGCGCTCATGGCTTCTTCGCTCGGAAGCAGGATGCTGGGGGCCGGGCGATGGTCGATGAGCTGCGCGTCTCGGTGCAGGGCATAATCGGCGAGGAACGCCTCGATACAGCCGCGTCCGCCGCACCGGCATTGCGGTCCTGATCGGCGCAGACGGACATGGCCGAATTCGCTGCCGCCGAAACGCGCGCCGCGATAGAGCTCGCCCTCGATGAGAAAGCCGAGGCCGACGCCATCGCCCACCATGAGACAGGCGGTGCGGCCGGCGCGAAGAGCAGGATCACGTTGTGCGATGGCGAAGGCCATGGCGCTGGCGTCGTTCTCCATCAACACGGGTAGGTGAAGCCGGGCGCCAAGTCCCGCGGCGAGCGGAACATCGCGGATGCCGAGGACCGGACTCCAGGCCACGATGCCGTCCCGTGTGTCCACATAGCCCTGACATGCGAGCCCGACGGCTTTGACATCCGGCGCTCCGGATTCCTGCGCAAAGGACGTGATCGCCTCGGCCAGCATGTCCATCAGGGCCTCGGCCGTCAGATTGCGCAAAGGTCGTTCGATATGGCGGCTGGCGCGATTCTTTCCGGCGCTGTCGACGAGGCGCAGCTCGATCCGGTTGAAACCCATCCAGACGCCGATGACGCTTCCGAGGGTCTCGGCGAAATAGAGCCGGACTTTCGGACGTCCCCGGAACAGGCCGGGTGTGGCCTCCCCGGATTCCTCGGCGATCAATACGCCCTCGTCGACGAGGCTCGCAGTCAGCTCGGAGACGCTGGCCGGGCTCATGCCGAGATGCTGGCCGATCTCGACCCGCGCCATGGCGCCTTCCCGGCGCAAAACGTCCAGGAGGCGGCGGCGGGCGATCTCTCGCGCGGTCAGGGAGGGAAGCGACATGCTCTCTTTTTTGTTCATTTATCGAATAAAACAAGCGGCAAGTTAGGCTTGTTCGACCAAATGCTAAGGTTGTGACGCCTTGAAAGCGGACCCGTCCCGGATAATTAATTCTGCGGTCGAAGAAACAATTCGCAAGGATTCGCCCGTGCCCGCGGCGAATTTCCGGCCATATACAACCAAAGGGCAACGCGAGGGAACGCGCCTGCCCGAGGAGGAAATCCCCATGTCGTTCAAGAAGCATGCGATGATCAGCCTCGCCGCTCTCGCCCTTTCGGCGTCGGCGGCTTATGCGCAGGGCAAGGGCCCTGTCGTAGGTGTCAGCTGGTCGAACTTTCAGGAAGAGCGCTGGAAGACCGATGAAGCGGCCATCAAGGCGGCTGTCGAGAAGGCCGGTGGGACCTATGTGTCCGCCGATGCGCAATCCTCGCCCGCAAAGCAGCTCACCGATATCGAAAGCCTGATCTCCCGCGGCGCCAAGGCGCTGATCATTCTGGCGCAGGATTCCGACGCGGTACGCCCGGCGGTCGAAAAGGCCGTGGCGGAAGGCATTCCGGTCGTCGGCTACGATCGCCTGATCGAGATCCCCCAGGTGTTCTACCTGACCTTCGACAATGTCGAGGTCGGTCGGCTCCAGGCGCGTGAAGTGTTGAAGGCCAAGCCCGCCGGCAACTACGTGTTCATCAAGGGCTCGGGTTCCGATCCCAACGCCAACTTCCTCTTCGCCGGTGCGATGGAGGTCCTCAAGCCCTCGATCGATTCCGGCAAGATCAAGAATGTCGGCGAGGCTTACACGGACGGCTGGCTCCCCGCCAATGCGCAGCGGAACATGGAGCAGTTCCTGACCAAGAACAACAACAAGGTCGACGCGGTCGTCGCCGCCAATGACGGCACCGCCGGCGGCGCCATCGCGGCGCTCGCATCGCAGGGTCTCGCCGGGTCCGTGCCGGTCTCCGGCCAGGATGCCGACAAGGCGGCGCTCAACCGCGTCGCTCTCGGCACGCAGAGCGTCACCGTCTTCAAGGACGCGCGCGAACTCGGCCGCAACGCGGCGGAAATCGCCGTCGCCCTCGCCGGCGGCAAGAAGCTCGCCGAAATCCCGGGCGCTCAGGCGTGGGATCAGGGTGCGAAGAAGCAGAAGATGACGGCGAAGTTCCTCACCCCCGTCGCGATCACCAAGGACAACCTCAACGTGGTCATCGATGCCGGTTGGGTCACGAAGGACGTGGTCTGCCAGGGCGTCAAGAAGGGCAGCGCGAAGGTCTGCGACTAAGCGACTTCCGCCTCCACCGTTCGGCACTATGCGCCGTCTCCGTGTCATCCCCGGCCGGAGGCGGCGAAGCCGTCGCACAGGACGGGGTTCCGTGAACCAAACCACCGGAACCCCTTCTTCGTTTCACTCGCCGGGGATGGCACCTTCGAACAGCACGACATCATGACCGCACCCGTCGCCACGTCAGCCACTTCGCCGAGCACCACGCCCGGATCGCTCTTCTCGAAGCTCGAAATCGACGTCCGCATGATCGGCATGCTGGCCGCGCTCGCCGTCATCTGGATCGGCTTCGACGTTTTGTCCGGCGGGTTCTTCCTGACGCCGCGCAATCTCTGGAATCTGTCGGTGCAGACGGCCTCGATCGCCGTGATGTCGACGGGAATGGTGCTGATCATCGTCACCCGCAACATCGATCTTTCTGTCGGCGCCATTCTCGGCGTCGTCGGCATGATCATCGGCGTTGCGCAAGTGCAATGGCTGCCGGCTTGGCTCGGCCTCGAGCATTGGCTGATCGCCCCGTTGGCGGTTCTCATGGCGGTCCTCATCGGCGGCGCCATCGGATTGTTTCAGGGCTGGCTGATCGCCTATCTCGCGATCCCGTCCTTCATCGTCACCCTCGGCGGCCTCCTGGTGTGGCGCGGCGCGGCGTGGTGGGTCACCGCCGGCCAGACCGTCGCGCCGATGGACACCCGGTTCAAGGCTCTCGGCGGCGGCGTCGAGGGAGCGCTCGGCGCGACGACGACCTGGATCATCGCGGCCGTCGCGTGTGGCCTCATCATCGTCGCTCTCGGGCTCGCCCGTCGTCGTCGCATCCGTTTCGGCTTCCCCGTGCGGCCCGGCTGGGCCGACGCGGTGATCGCCGCCATCGCCTGCTCCGCCGTGATCGCCGGAGCCACGATCTTCAACGCCTATCCGCTTCCCGCCGGCACGGCGCGGGCATGGGCGGAGACAAAAGGCATCCCGTGGCCGGAAGGCGGATTGTTCGTGCCGCAGGGGATCGCGCTGCCTGTGGTGATCGCGATCGTCGTCGGATTGTGCATGACCTTCCTCGCCAAGCGCCTGCGCTTCGGACGCTATGTCTTCGCCATCGGCGGCAATCCGGAGGCGGCTGAACTCTCCGGCATCAACACCCGCTGGATCTTGATGAAGGTCTTTGGCCTGATGGGTCTGTTGTGTGGGATATCCGCCTGCATCTCCACCGCGCGTCTGAATGCGGCGACGAATTCTGCCGGCACGCTCGACGAATTGTATGTGATCGCGTCCGCCGTCATCGGCGGCACGTCGCTCGCGGGAGGCGTCGGCACCATCGCCGGCGCCATGCTCGGCGCGCTCGTGATGCAATCGCTGCAATCGGGCATGGTGCTGCTCGGGGTGGATACGCCCCTGCAGAACATCGTCGTCGGCGCCGTGCTCGTGCTGGCGGTCTGGGTCGACGGGCTCTACCGTCGCCGCATTCGCTGAAGGAGGCACCCATGCAGCAACATGATGCGACACCTCTCGTCGAGATGCGCGACATCTCCATCGCCTTCGGCGGCATCAAGGCGGTGGACGGCGTTTCCGTCGATCTGCGTCCCGGCGAAGTAGTCGGCCTGCTCGGCCATAACGGTGCCGGCAAATCGACGCTGATCAAGATCCTGTCCGGCGCCTACCGTCCGGACAGCGGCGATATCTACGTCAATGGCGAGAAGGCGGATATCGCCACGCCGCGCGACGCAAAACGCTACGGGATCGAGACGATCTACCAGACGCTCGCGCTTGCCGACAACATCGACGCGGCCGGAAACATCTTCTTGGGGCGCGAGATGCAGACGCCCTATGGCACGCTCGACGACGCATCGATGGAATCGGAAACGCGCAAGGTCATGGCGCGCCTCAATCCGCATTTTCGTCGCTTCAAGGAACCGGTGAAGGCGCTGTCGGGCGGACAACGTCAATCGGTTGCCATTGCGCGTGCGATCTACTTCAACGCACGTGTCCTGATCATGGACGAGCCGACGGCAGCGCTCGGACCGGCCGAGACGCAACAGGTCGCCGAGCTCGTACTGCAACTGAAAAAGGAAGGCATCGGCATCTTCCTCATCAGTCACGACATCCACGACGTCTTCGGCCTCGCCGACCGCGTCAGTGTCATGAAGAACGGCAAGCTCGTCGGTTCCGCAAGCGTCAACGACGTCACGCAGGACGAGGTGCTCGGCATGATCATTCTCGGCAAATGCCCGCCCGGCGCGACGCCCGGCCCCGGGGCGAGCTGAGTTTTCTTGGAACGGTGCCGACAGCCGGGCGTTCGCACGTTATCAGCGTTCGACGCCCATCGGTGGCGCCGCATCTCTTTCCCGCACTCGAAAAGGCGAATGATCGCCATCGCAAAAGGCTGAATTCATGACGACCATCTACGGCTCCCTCAAGGGCAAGACCGTTCTCATCACCGGCGGCGCAAGCGGCATCGGCGAGAGCATCGCGGTGGCTTTCCACGCACAGGGCTGCAAGGTCGGCATTCTCGATTACAATGCTGAGGCGGGAAAAGCCTTGGCGGCGCGCCTCGGCGAGCGGGTCCATTTCGAGCACAACGATGTGCGCGACGTGCCGGCCTTGCAGGCGGCCATCAAGCGCGTGAGCGCCGCGCTCGGCCCGATCACCATCCTCGTCAACAACGCTGCGCGCGACGATCGTCACACCATCGAAGAGGTGACGCCCGAATATTGGCGCGAGCGCTTCGCCACCAATCTCGACCACCAGTTCTTCGCAGCGCAAGCCGTGCTGCCCGACATGGAAAAGGCCGCCGAAGGATCGATCATCAACATGGGCTCGACGAGCTACATGGCGAGCGAGGATTCGTTTGCCGCATATAAGACCGCGAAATCGGCAGTCGTCGGCCTGACCCGCGCGCTCGCCCGTGAACTCGGCGGCCGCAACATCCGCGTCAATTCCATCGTGCCGGGATGGATCATGACACAGCGCCAGATTGATCTGTGGCTGACGCCGGAGGGAGAGGCCGAATTGCTCAAGCGCCAATGCGTGAAGCGTAAGCTCGTGCCCGAAGACGTCGCGAAGGTGACCCTGTTCCTCGCCTCCGACGATGCCGGCGCGATTACGGCGCAGAGCTATCTGGTGGATGGCGGCTGGGTGTAGGAAGCGTCGTCAGGGTGACAGAGCGCTTCGCAACTTGGCATCTGTTTTCAACCGTTCCTGAAAGCGCGGGATCAGCGTCGTCATCATGAAGCCCTGC
>NZ_JBFUKD010000050.1:0-10950 GCF_056401005.1 Microvirga sp. P4_G7
GATTCTCGTCGTGTTTCTTTTCGTTCTCATCAATCTCGTCGTCGATCTCGTCTATGGCCAGCTCGATCCGCGCATTCGCGTCAAGGGGGCGTCATGACACTCGACGCCGAAACCCGCTGGACGCGCCTTGCCGGATTCTGGGACGATTTCCGCCGCAGCCCGACCGCCGTCGCCGCGCTGATCATCATCGTCTCGATCGTGCTCGCCGCCATCCTCGCGCCGCTGATTGCGCCGCAGGATCCCTACAACCAGGAAACGCTCGATCTGTTCGACGCGCGGCTCGAACCCGGTGAAGTCGGCTCCGGCGGCTACGTGCATTGGCTCGGCACGGATGCGGCCGGCCGCGACGTGTTCTCGGCCATCCTGTACGGATTGCGCACCAGTCTCATCGTCGGCGCCGCAGCGGGCGCGTTCGCGCTCGTGTTCGGCGGTATCGTCGGACTGATCGCCGCGTATTACGGCGGCCGGACCGAAGCGTTGATCATGCGCGTCATAGACCTCCAGCTGTCGCTGCCGGCGATCCTGCTGGCGCTCGTGCTCGTGGCGATGCTCGGGCAGGGACTGCCGCAGCTCATCCTCGCGCTGACAGCGGCGCAATATGCGTATTTTGCGCGCACGACGCACGGCGCCGCGAGCGCCGAGCGACGCAAGGATTATATCGAAGCCGCGCTCTCGACGCCGCTGCCGGCGAGACAGGTGTTGTTCCGACACCTTTTGCCGAATGCGCTGCCGCCGCTGATCGTCGTCGCCACAGTACAGGTCGCGAACTCGATCGCGTTGGAGGCGACACTGTCGTTCCTCGGGCTCGGTCTGCCGCTGACGCAGCCGTCTCTCGGTTCGCTGATCTCGAACGGCTTCCAGTTCCTGTTGTCTGGTCGTTACTGGATTTCCATCTATCCGGGCATTGCGCTCATGCTGACGGTGGTGGCGATCAATCTCGTCGGCGATCAGGTCCGCTACGTGCTCAATCCGAGGCGCAGCCGATGACCGAGTATGTGCTGAGCGTCAAGAATCTCAAGACGCAGTTCAAGACCCGCGCCGGCATGGTGAAGGCCGTCGACGGGGTCAGCTTCAATGTCGCGCGCGGCCGCATCCTGGGTCTCGTCGGCGAATCCGGATCGGGCAAGAGCGTCACCGGCTATTCCATTCTGGGCCTCATCGAGCCTCCCGGCGAGATCGCCGGCGGCGAGGTTCTKTTGGACGGGATGGATCTCACGCGCCTCAAAGGCGAAGCGCTGCGCCGTGTGCGCGGTGCGCGCATCGCCATGGTGTTCCAGGATCCGATGATGACCCTGAACCCGGTGCTCAAGATCGGCACGCAGATGGCGGCGGCCGTGCGGGCGCACGACAACGTCTCGCGCAAGGAAGCGTTGAAGCGCGCGCGCGACGCCCTCGCCAAGGTCGGCATTCCGAGCCCTGAAGAGCGTCTGGACGCCTATCCGCACCAGCTCTCCGGCGGCATGCGCCAGCGCGTGGCGATCGCGACGGCGCTCCTGCATTCTCCCGCGGTGATCATCGCGGACGAGCCGACGACCGCCCTCGACGTTTCGATCCAGGGTCAGATTCTCGCGGAGGTGCRGCGTCTCGCCGACGACACCGGCACCGCGTTCGTGTGGGTCACCCACGATCTCGCGGTGGTGTCGAGTCTCGCGGACGATATCTGCGTCATGTATGCGGGGCGCGTCGTCGAGACGGGACCGGCCGCCGACGTGATCGCGTCGCCGCGCCATCCCTATACGGCGGGCCTGCTGTTGTCGGTGCCGGCCGAGCATCCGCCGGGCGAGCACCTGCCGCAGATCCCGGGTTCCGCGCCTTCGATCACCAACCTGCCGCCCGGATGTGCCTTTGCGCCGCGCTGTCCGCGTGCGCAGGCCGTCTGCACGACGCCGCCGCCCCTCGTACAATTCGAAGACGGCCGCACCGCCCTTTGTCATTTTCCCATCGAGTCAGCACAATGTCCTCCGCTCTCCTCGAGATCGACGATCTCTCAAAGCGCTTCATAAAGCGCCCGAGCCTCGGCGAGCGCATCGCGGGCCTTTTGGGCGCGGGACGCAAGGCCGAGATCGTGCGCGCGGTGACGAATGTCAGCCTGTCCGTTCGCAAGGGCGAAGTGATCGGGCTCGTCGGCGAATCCGGCTGCGGTAAATCGACCCTCGGGCGCATCGTCGCCGGCATCTATACGCCGAGCGCCGGCAAGGTGCTGTTCGACAATGCGCCGGTCGCCAAGGAACAGGGACGACGCACGCAGAAGCTGACGACGCGGGTGCAGATGGTGCATCAGGATCCGTTCGCCAGCCTCAATCCGCGCATGCGCATCGGCGACACGGTCGGCGAGGGTCCTGTGACCCATCGCATCGTGAAGCAGCGCGACGCCGATACTTACGTCGCCGACATGCTCGGCCGCGTCGGTCTCGATCCGAGCTATCGCCGCCGCTTCCCGCATCAATTCTCCGGCGGCCAGCGCCAGCGCATCGCGATCGCACGCGCGCTTGCGATGAAGCCGGACCTGCTCGTGCTCGACGAGCCGGTGGCGTCCCTCGACGTCTCCATCCAGGCGCAGGTGCTCAACCTCTTCATGGATCTGCGCCGGGATCTCGATCTCACCGCGATCTTCATCAGCCACGATCTGGGCGTCGTGCGTCACGTGTCGGACCGGGTGGCGATCATRTATCTCGGGCGCATCGTGGAACTCGCGCCGACGAGCGAGCTCTACGCCGCGCCCAACCATCCCTACACCAAGGCCCTGTTCGAGAGCGTGCCGCGCGTCGGCGTCGGGCGAAAGGACTTCCATCCGATCGCCGGCGAAATTCCCTCGCCGCTCAATCCGCCGAGCGGCTGCCATTTTCATCCGCGCTGCCCGATGGCCGGGCCGCGCTGTCGCACGGAAGCGCCGGCGCTGGCGAAAATCGCCGACGGGCGTTTCTCCGCCTGCCACCTCAACACGGGCGGAACCGCCTGACCATTTCCGCAACAGATCCGCGAAAAGCCATGATTCAGAACCCCGCTCTCGCTGCGCTTCATGAGCGCGTCGCCTCCGTCAACGACGTCCTGAACGCCGCGTCCCTGCTGACCTGGGATTCGCGGACCATGATGCCGCCCGGCGGCGCGGAAACGCGCGGCCAGCAGATCGCGACGCTGACGCGGCTCGCGCGTGATCTGCTCCTCGCGCCGGAAACGGAGCAGGCCCTGGAGAAGGCGGAACGCGCGGTCGACCCCGATCCGCAGGATTCCGCCGCGCGCCGCGCGGTCGCGCAGACCCGCAAGGCGTTCGATCATCACCGCCGCATTCCCGCTGCGTTGATCCAGGCACGCGCCGCGCTCCGCACGGTCGCCCAGGCGGCGTGGATCGAGGCACGCGCGAAGTCGGACTTCTCGATCTTCGCGCCGCATCTCGAAAAGACGGTCGCGCTGTCGCGCACCTATGCCGACGCCATCGGCTACGAGAAGCATCCCTACGATGCGATGGTGTCGCTCTACGAGCCGGGCGAAACGGCGGCGAGCCTGACGCGGCTGTTCGGCGAATTGCGGACGGGCATGAAACCGATCTTCGACAAGGCGGTCGCGCGCCCGGCCCCGCGAGCGGATTTTCTGTTCCGCGATTTCCCTGAGGCCGGACAGAAGGCGTTCGGTCTCGCGGTTGCGCAAAAGCTCGGCTACGACGTTGCGCGCGGGCGTCTCGATACCACCGTGCACCCCTTCGAAGTCTCGTTCACCCGCAACGACGTGCGCATCACGACGCGATACAAGCGCGATTATCTGGCGGCGTCGATCTTCGGCACGGTGCATGAGACGGGCCATGCGCTTTACGAGCAGGGCGCCAATCCGGATTTCGTGCGCACGACGCTCGCGACGGATCTCATCGGTCTCTACGCGGTGAGCGGAGCCAGCTTCGGCGCGCATGAATCCCAATCGCGTCTGCTCGAAAATCATGTGGCGCGCAGCCGGACCTTCTGGGCGCTGCACTTCCCCGATTTGCAACGCCAATTCCCCGACCAGCTCGCCGACGTGAGCAGCGAGGAATTCTACCGCGCCGTCACGCGGGTCGAGCCCGGCTTCATCCGCGTCGAGGCGGACGAGCTGACATACGATTTCCACATCATGCTGCGCGCCGAGATCGAAGCCGCCCTCATGGACGGATCGCTGAAGGTCGCGGATCTGCCGCAGGCGTGGAACGCCGCCATCCGTCGCGACCTCGGTCTGGAGGTCCCGGACGACACGCGCGGCGTGCTGCAGGACGTCCATTGGTCGACCGGGTATATCGGCTCGTTCCCGACCTACACGATCGGCAACGTCATGGCGGCTCAGCTCATGGAAACCATGCGCCAGGAGGATGCGGGCCTGCACGATTCCATCGAGGCCGGCGACTATGCGCGCCTCAACGATGGGCTGCGCGACAAAATCTGGCAGCATGGCCGCCGCTATTCCCGCGACGAGCTTCTGGTGAATGCCACCGGCCGCGCGCTCGAGACGGGCCCTTATCTGCGGTATCTCGACAGCAAATACGCGCAATGACGGCGCGTCTTGGATAGCTCAACGTCTCGACGTCCTGGCGGGAGGCCTCCGACGGCCTTCGCCGGGAGGGGTTGGCACGGGGGCCGCGGGGTGCTTTGGATGGGCGCCACCGAACCAACGCTGTAAGGGCCTTCCCATGCCGAGCGACCGTCGATCGAACGCTGCCCAGATGTCGTCGCCCTCCTATCGGCTAGCGGCCCTCGACCAGGATTTTCTTCTGGGCGATTCCATGCGCGGCGTCCGCTTCCAGCTCGAATACGCCAAGGCCGAAGAGGCGTTGCGGGCCTGGGGTGTGCGCTCGACCATCGTCGTCTTCGGCAGTGCGCGCGTTCGCGCCGACGGGCCGGGGCGTCAGCCCGCATGGTACAAGAACGCCCAAGCCTTCGGGCGCATCGCTTCGGAGCGGGGCGGGGCGCTCACCGTCAACGGCGGCTTGCGCGACAACGTGATCGCCACGGGCGGCGGGCCCGGCATCATGGAGGCGGCCAACCGCGGCGCGTTCGATGCCGGCGCACCCAGCATCGGCTTTAACATCACATTGCCGCACGAACAGGAACCCAACGCCTATTCGACGCCGGATCTCACCTTTCGCTTCCATTATTTCGCCATGCGCAAGATGCACCTCGCCATGCGCGCGAACGCTCTGGTGGTGTTCCCGGGCGGGTTCGGCACCTTCGACGAATTGTTCGAGATCCTGACGTTGCGCCAGACCGGGAAGGCGCCGCCGCTGCCGATCATTCTGTTCGACGAGGCCTATTGGTCGACGGTGGTCAACTTCGATGCCCTGGTCGAACACGGCATGATCAACGCCGCGGATTTCGAGCTTTTTCAGTTCGCCGAAACGGCGGACGACATCTGGGAAAAGCTCCTCGCGTACGACCTGTTGGCGCGCACCAATGGTCGCGACGAACTGAAATAGGCCGGCCTTCGCTCAACCGGCCTCTTCCTCCAGGGCGCGGCGCAATCGGCGGATCATCACCGCGCGCGAGCGGGCATCGGCCGTCTTCTCGAGCGTCTCGTTGATGTCGAGAACGAGCTTCGCATACTCGTTGTGCCAATCGCGCTTTCCGGCGATCGCCGGCTCGATGCGCGGCGTCGGTTGGGCGGTCGGAACCGCGGTCGGGCCGGCCAGTTCGAAAATCGCGTCGAGCTCGGGCGTCAGGATTCGCTCGTCGGGGACGAGGTCGCGGAGCGCGCGTTGCAGGGCATCCATCGCCACCTCTTCGCCGTGCACGAGAAAGACGCCGCGCTGCACCGGACGGCGCTTCGCCAGCCACGCCTTCAGTTCGGGGCCGTCCGCATGGCCGGAATAGACGTCGAGCGTACGGATGCGGGCGCGCACGCGGATTTCCTCGCCCTGGATTCGCACACGCGATGCGCCGTCCTGGAGGATGCGCCCCAACGTGCCTTGCGCCTGGAAGCCGACGAGAAGAACGGTCGCATGCTCACGCCAGAGCCACGCTTTGAGATGATGGCGGATGCGTCCGGCCTCGCACATGCCGCTCGCGGCGACGACGATGTGAAAGCCGTGGATGCGCGCGATCGCCTTGCTCTGCTCGACGCTCTCGGTGAACCGCACCCAGCGCGATTCCAGGGCCCGCACGAGCTCGTGGCCATTCTCCAACTCGTTTGCGTGCCGCTGGAAGATCTCCGTCGCCTTCATGGCGAGCGGTGAATCGATGAAGATCGGCGCATGAGGGATCGCGCCCGATTCCATCAGGCTGACGAGGTCGACCAGAAGCTCCTGCGTGCGCTCGACGGCGAACGAGGGGATGAGAAGCGCGCCGTTCGCTTTCGAGGCGGCGAGCACCTCGTCGCGCAGCAGTGAACGCCGCCGGGTTTCGACGATTTCCTGGCGGTCGGTGCCGCCATAGGTCGATTCCATGATGACGTAATCGCAATTCTCCGGGCCGTTCGGATCATGCAGCAGCATCTTGTGGTCCGGCCCGATATCGCCGGAGAACAGCAGGCGCGTCGGCGGCTTGCCCGCATCTGACAGAGCCTCGACTTCGATCGAGGCCGATCCCAGCAGGTGGCCTGCGTTCCAGTACCGGACGCGAAAGCCCGGCGCGACATTCGTCCAGGCGCCATAGCGCACCGGCCGAAACTGCGTCAGCGCCGCGCTCGCGTCCTCAGCCGTGTAAATCGGATCGACCGCGGGCAAACCGCGACGCAGATTGCGGCGGTTCAATTGTTCGACTTCCACCTCCTGGATGTGGCCCGAATCCGGCAGCATGACGGACGCGAGATCGATCGTGCTCGGTGTCGCGTAGACCGGTCCGGTGAAACCCGCTTTCACGAGTTTCGGAATGAGGCCGCTGTGGTCGATATGGGCGTGCGTCAGGCACAGCGCGTCGATGGCGGTGACGGCGAAGGGGAAAGGCCGGTAGTTCAATTCACGTTCGGATTTGGAACCCTGGAACATTCCGCAATCGATCAGAATGCGGGCGGAGGGTGTTTCGAGCAGGAAGCAGGAACCGGTGACGGTTCGCGCCGCTCCGTGAAAATGAATGCGCAGGGACATGGGATGACCGGCTCCGGCTTGTGCGATCGCACCACAAGACCATCAAAGCGCATCCCCGTCGAGGGTGCGCTTGCACGCCATGTCGTCAGGCCTTGGCGGCCTGTTGAAGCGCGAAGGCCGTCGTCGATTTGATGCGCTGCATGGCGAAGCGGGACGTGACGTTCTTCAGGGGGATCTCTGCGATCAGTCGCTTGTAGAACTGATCGTAGGCCGCCATGTCGGCGACGACGACGCGCAGCATGTAATCGACGTCGCCCGCCATGCGGTAGAATTCCATCACCTCCGGCATCGCGGCGACGAATTGCGCGAACCGCTCGAGCCAATCGCCCGAATGGTCGGACGTCTCGATCGAGACGAAGACGGTCAATCCGAGCCCGATCTTTTCCGGTACGACGAGCGCGACCCGTTTCTCGATCACGCCGCTCGTCTCCAGACGTTGGATGCGCTTCCAGCACGGCGTCTGCGAAAGACCGACGCGCTCGGCCAATTCGGCAATGGAAATGCTGGAATCGGCCTGCAGGGCAGCGAGGATCTTCAGGTCGATAGCATCCATTTTTCTTTCTTTCTCATATTGTAGAAAATTATTCCAGCGACCCATGAAATACTAGAATAAATTTCCTTTTAAGCTTAGGCGCTTGCAATTACGTAGAAAATTCTTTTCTTAATCTGTCAACAGGCGTCCATCTTCACCCGTGCCGGCGACGCCGATTGGCAGGAGTTTTCACAATGGATCGTCGCCGCTTTCTCGCCCACGCTGGTGCTCTCGCGGTCGCCGCCTCGGCAGGTTCGAGCGCGTTCGCACAAGCCAGGGTGTCCGCCCGCGTCGGTGTGATCCCGGTCATCGGCGCATCGCCGATCTTCGTCGCCGAGAAGGAAGGTTGGCTGAAGGAGAAGGGCATCGATCTCACCTTCACCACGTTCGAGTCCGGCCCGAACATGATTCAGGCCGTCGCCTCGGACACGATCGATATCTACGTTGCGGGCGTGGCGCCCCTCGCCGTCGCACGCTCGAAGGGCGTCGATGTGCGCGTCGTGGCCGCGACCGCGACTGCCGAAAACGTATTCGTCGCGACGCCGAAGCTCGCCAAGTATTTCACGCCCGGAACGGCGCCGGCGGCGGCCTTCAAGGCCTACCGCGCCGGAGAAGGCAAGGCTGCCCGATTGGCGACGCAGCCGCCCGGTTCGGTGCCGAACACGACTTTGCAATATTGGCTCTGGGAGGTCGCGAAGGCGGACAAGGCCGATGTGGAGATCGTCACCATGGGCATCGATGCGACGCAACAGGCGGTGCTTGCCGGCGCCGTCGAGGGCGCATCGATCCGCGAGCCCGCGGTCACCATCGTTCAAGGCCGCAATCCCGGCATCAAGCTCGTGGCTCTGGGGGACGAAATGTTCCCGGGCCAGCCCGGCACCGTCGTCGCGGTGTCCGGTGCGTTTCTGACGAAAAATCCGGACGCGGTGCAGGCCCTCGTGAGCGMGCTGGTCAAGGCCGCGGACCTGATCGTCAAGACGCCCGACAGGGCCGTCGCACCCATCGAGGCGGCGCTCGGCAAAGGCATCGTGGAGAGCGCGACGATCCRTCAAGCGTTGGMGTCGCCGGCGACGAAGTTCCTCATCGATCCGCGCGTCATCATCGAACCGTCGCGCGCCATGCAGGCCTATCAGGTCAAGCTCGGCTCGCTCGAAAAGGAACTGCCGTTCGATGGTCTCTTCGAGCCGAAATTCTTCGAGCGCGCGACGCAGGGCGGTTAATCCGTCCCGATGCGATCCATCCTTCTTTCGCTTCTCGGCCTCGTCGTCTTCCTCGGTCTCTGGGAGGCCATGCCGCGGTTCGACTTGGTCAATCCGGCGATGCTGCCGGGACCGAGCGCCATTCCAGCCGCGTTCCGCAAGGAGCTGATCAGCGGTGCCTGGTTGCAGGCGGTGTCGAGCAGCCTGTCCCATTACACCATGGGCCTGACGCTCGGCGCGGGTCTCGGTGTGGCGCTCGGCATCGTCACGGGCATGTACCGGGACGCGGAGCGCTTCACGGCGTGGATCGTCCGCGTGTTGCGACCGGTGCCCGGCCTCGCGTGGGTGCCCTTCGCGATCCTGTGGTTCGGCGTCGATACGAAGGCGGCGGTCTTCATCATCGCCATGGGCGTTTTCTGGATCGTGTATTTCGCCGCGCACGGCGCGATCCGCGCCGTCGATCGCGATCTCATCGAAGTCGCCGATGCGTTCGGTTTCCATTCGGGCTTGCAGCGGCTCGGCAAGATCCTGCTTCCGGCCGCGACGCCGGGCATTCTCGTGGGCTTGCGCACCGCGCTCGGTCAAGCGTGGATGGCGGTCGTCGCCGCCGAGRTCTTCGGCGTCGCCGGCCTCGGCCAGCGGATGATGCAGGCCTCCAGTCTTCTCGCGACCGATGTCGTCGTCGTCTACATGCTCACCATGGCCGCCTTGTACGGTTTTCTCGATACGGCCTTCGTGGCGTTGCAAGGGTGGCTGCTGCGATGGAAAGCGTGATCGAGATCAAGGACCTCTCGTTGACGTTCGAGCGCGACGGGCAACGCAACCTCGTGCTCGATCGCTTGAACCTGAGCGTCGCGCGCGGCGAGTTCCTCGCCATCGTCGGTCCGTCCGGCGTCGGCAAATCGACGTTGCTGCGCGTGCTCGCGGGTTTGGCGTCGCCCAGCGCCGGCAGCGCAAACGTCGTCGTGCAGCGCGACGGCGAACGGGCGGTGGCGCTGGTGTTTCAGGATGCCCGCCTGCTGCCGTGGCGGCGCGTGATCTCCAATGCCGGATTCGGATTGGAGAACGGCCGCGTTTCGCGCGCCGAGCGACGCAAACGCGCGCAGGCCGCGCTCGAATTCGTCGGTCTCGGCGCGTTGTCRCAGCGTTGGCCGCATCAACTCTCCGGCGGACAACGCCAGCGCGTGTCGCTCGCGCGCGCACTCGCCATCGAACCCGAGGTGCTGTTGATGGACGAGCCGTTTTCAGCGCTCGACGCGATCACGCGCGAGGGTCTGCAGGACGAGCTCATCCGCGTCTGGCGGGCGACCGGGAAGACGGTTCTGTTCGTCACGCACGATATCGACGAGGCGACCTATCTCGCCGACCGCGTCATCGTGCTGTCGGGCACGCCGGGGCGTATCGTCGCCGAGCATCGCATCGACACGCCGCGCCCGCGCAAGCGTCAGGACGCGTCGCAGGTCGGCACGGCGAAGGCCCTGCGCGAAGGCCTCAACGCCGATGTCGCCAGCGACGGCGGCCTGATCTGACGGCTTATGCGATCGAGGCGGATTCGGTCGGGGCGGTGTCGTCGATGACCGTCAGGCTGTAAGTGATCTTGGCGACGGCCCCGAGCATGATCGAGGCGGAGCAGTATTTCTCCTTGGAGAGCGTGATCGCGCGCTCGACCTTCTCCGCCGACAGGCCGCGACCGCTCACGAGATATTCGAGATGGATCGCCGTGAAGACCTTCGGGTCGGTATCGGGACGCTCCGCCGTGACGTTGATCTCGCAATCCGTCACGTCCTCGCGGCCGCGCCGCAGGATGTTCATGACGTCGAAAGCCGTGCAGCCACCGAGACCCAGCAGCAGCATCTCCATGGGACGCACGCCGATATCGCGTCCGCCATATTCCGGGGCGCCGTCCATGACGACGCTGTGACCGGTGCCGGATTCGCCCAGAAACGCCATGCCGTCGATCAGCTTTACGCGGGCTTTCATGCCTGCCTCCTTGTTTTCGAACGCCGGTTCAAACGCGCGGCGCGGGTAGCGGGTGATCGGGCCGTCCGAAAGGAGCCGGATGTCCTTTGGAATCAACCCTTGATGACGAGAACCATGCAATTTAAAACCGACATTGCCGAAATTCGTCGTTTTCGTGCCGATAAAGGGCCCTGTCGATTGCATGGTTTGATGCGGTGGAAACC
>NZ_JBFUKD010000051.1:0-10945 GCF_056401005.1 Microvirga sp. P4_G7
ATACGCGACTCAACTCTGAAGGTACCCGAGCCGTTCCTTTGAGCGCAACAGTTCTTAGGGAAAGGCCGTGAGGAACAGGAAGGTCGCGAAGATCACGAGATGCACGAAACCATAGAGAACATTCGTCCTCCCTTGGCCGAATGTGAGGGTGCTGGTCAGCAGGACGAGGACCAGCAGAATGGTGTCCACGGACCCAAGTCCGAGCGTCAGCGATTTGCCGAGAACGATCGTGACGCACGCCACCGCGGGAATGGTCAAACCGATGGTCGCCAAAGACGATCCCATCGCGAGGTTCAATGCCTTCTGGAGGTCGTCCCGTTTGGCCGCGTGGACAGCCGCGACGCCTTCCGGCAGCAAGATCAGGAACGCCACGACGACGCCGGTGACGGCCACCGGCAACTCGAGAGCGGTACGGCCGACCTCGACGACAGCCGCGAATTTCTTCGCGAGCAGCACGACCGCGAGCAGGGCGAACAAGAGCAGGACGACGCTGAAACCCACGATGCGGTTCGAAGGAACATGGGTCTGTCCGGTTTCCTCTTCATCGCCCAAACTGACGAAGTAGTCTCGGTGCAGCGTGGTCTGGATGTAGAGGAAAACGCCGTAGAGCACGAGGGTGACGATGCTGACGAAGGCCAATTGCCGGGCATCGTAAGCTTGCCCCTGGCCTGAAATCGTGAAGTTCGGCAGAACCAGACTCAATGTCGCCAAGACGATCAACACGACGAGGTACGAACTCGCTCCGGTCGTCAGGACGCTTTGCTCGCCATAGCGAATCCCGCCGACGAGAATGCACAGACCGACCAGCCCGGTGCATACGATCATGACGACCGAAAACACCGTATCGCGCGCCAACGTCGGACTCCCACCCTCTTCGCTGAGCATGACCGAGGTAATCAGGGCCACTTCGATGAATGTGATCGCCAGCGAAAGGACGATTGTCCCGTAAGGTTCTCCGGTCCGGTGCGCTATGGTCTCCGCATGGTGAACCGCGGCGAAGACGGTTCCGAACAGAAGCGGCAGCAGCAGCACCGCGAACGTCAGGCCGAGCGGCGATGAATCGAATGTGCCGCCGATCCCAAGGGCTGAGGCAGCCAGATAAAGAAGCAGAGACAAGGTCGGGAAGACCCACGAGGACCAAGGAATCTCCGACTTCTTACCTTGAAGTTTCATTGGCTCCGCCGCTGTCTCCGGTCCCTCGATCGCGACCGAGTGTATCATGCCCCGGCAGGAAGCGCCGCCGCCAGCGATATTTCAGCGGCCCAGCTTCGTCACGACTGGCGGTTGGAATCGGTGATCTTGTCGACATGCGTCCTCTTCGTATCGGCTTTGGATTTGAACACGCCTCGACCTTCGACCTTGCCGAGAGCCGTCGCAGCTGCAAAGTGGCGCGACGGAGGTACGGCATGGCAAAGACCATTGGTTTGATCGGCGGCATGAGCTGGGAAAGTTCGGCGCAATACTATCGCATCATCAATCAGGAGGTGCGCCGGCGCCTGGGTGGAGTCCATTCCGCACGCAGCCTGATGTTCTCCGTCGATTTCGGCGAAATCGAAAGACTGCAGCACGATGGTCAATGGACCGCCTTGGCGGCCGAAATGATCGATGCGGCGCAGCGTCTGGAACGTGGCGGCGCAGATATCGTGCTGATCTGTACCAATACGATGCATCGCATGGCCGGCGAGGTCGCAAGCAACATATCGATACCGTTGCTCCACATCGCCGATCCCACGGCCGAGAAGATCAAGGCCGCCGGGTTTGAGCGCATCGGCCTGCTCGGCACCGCCTTCACCATGGAGCAAGAGTTCTACARGGGACGACTGACCGATAAATTCGGGCTCGACGTCCTGGTGCCGAACGACGCGGATCGCGCCGTCGTCCACGACATCATCTATCGCGAATTGGTCGCCGGCCAGGTCCTATCGGCATCGCGCGACGCCTACCGTGACATCATCGCCCGCCTGGTCGATCGGGGCGCTCAAGCGATCATTCTGGGATGCACGGAGATCATGCTGCTCGTGCAGCCGGAGGACAGCCCGGTGCCCCTATTCGACACGACGACGCTGCACGCCCTCGCCGCAGTCGATTGGTCGTTGGCGAACGTCGGGTGAACTCGACTTCTCGAAGCCGATTTATGGCTTCGGCTCGTTGAGGCGATGACGCTTCACCAACCAGCGAAGAGGACGGAAGGCCAGAACACCGACGAACAGGGTGAGCAGCAGCAATGCCACCCCCAACTGGATCACGCTGAAATTTGGAGCGTCCATCGCCACGAACCAGCCCGTCACGACCCCGGCGCAGGTGAGCAACGCTCGTGCAACCCAATCGATCACGCCGCCCTCCTCATGAGGTTCCAATGATCCGACGGTATCATCCAAGACTTTGGCGATCCAGACTTGGCGATCCAGACTTGGCGTTCCAGACATCGGCATTCCAGGCTTGGCCTCCGGACGCCATCGCGTTCTGCGCCGACGACGACCTCGCCATCCCCTTTTCGACATCCCGATGTCACAGAGAGACCTCTTTGGCCGTCAGAAGGGCTCGTGGGCGTAATTATTTATATGCGTCACGACCACGCTCGTGCGACAACGCACGGATCTTTATCTGTCGCCGAACGATTATTACGCTACGTAAGGAATGGGGAAACATTTAGGATATACTATCCTCTTCCCCAAGCATGCCCTTGCGGCGTAACATTCTTGAGAGACGTAGGATTTTCGCCATAGGGGCAGCTCATCTCAGACCACGAGCTTCTCGGCCACCAATGGCCACGACGGAGGATACCCGTGACTGAAGAAGAAGTCGAAATCGTCGCTGAAGAACTCGCGAAGATCGGGGGGACCTCCTGGTACCCTGGTCGCGAGAACAGCAGCATATTGCGGGTCATTTCCGACCGGTACCGCGACCGGGCCCGCGCAGCGATTGCGGCACTCGACCGGCATCGAGGTCGACAGGACCCCGCGTCGCAGGCGGGTGCTGCGGGCGCTTTGCCTGAGGAACACGACGGAATTCGGGAGGGGGATACCGTCATCTACCGTCCCCCTGGCGACAGGCGCGCCTATTCGTGCACGGTCGAAACCATCAAGGACGGCCAAGCCTACCTCGTGGTCAACCGGCGTGAAGGTGTGGGCTGGATCTCCATCCCGGATCTCCTGCAGACCAAGCGCGACAATGCGGAGGCTAGCCGCGACAACGCGACCTGACGTCTACGCCCGCCGCAAAATCCGGTCCGTCGCCGTTTGAAACCAAAGAAAAAGCCGCCCGAGTGGGGCGGCTTTGTCGTTGAGGAGACAGGCGCAGCTTAGATGGAAGCCTTGCGGCGCACGATGCGTCCAGCCGCTTGCATCAGGGCCGCGGCAAGGGCCGTCTTGAGGATCGTGGCGGCGAAGAACGGCACGGCGCCCAGCATCCAAGCTTTGGCGAACGGCATCGCCATCGACATCCAGCCCAGGCCGAAGGCGAAGATCACCACGTGACCGATCGTCATCATGGCGACGATTCTCAGAAGCGACCGATCGAAGCCCTTTTCGGCCATGAACCCCGTGACGAGGGCAGCCGGAAGGAAGCCCAGCAGGAAGCCCCCCGTCGGACCCGCGAAATAGGCGAGGCTCGCCACCATCGGCGGAGTGTTGGCGAACACGGGAAGTCCCATGACACCTTGCGCGAGGTAGAGCGCAACGGTGGTCGCCCCCAGGCGCCAGCCGTAGGCGGCGCCGATCACCAGAACCACCAGGGTCTGCATCGTCATCGGAACCGGATGGAAAGGGACCTGCACCTTGGCGGATAGGGTCAGAAGCGCCGTTCCGACGAGCACCAGAACGGTGGCGCGCAGGGCGGCGAAACGAACGTCATTCTTCGACGGCCAGATCAGGCCGACGAGGGTGGGAGAAGCGAGCGACGATGCGCCAGTCGACATAGGCAGCCTCCAGAAACTGATGCCGCATCGACAGCGGCTCCAGACGCCTTATAGGAGGGTCGGACAAAGGCCTCAAGCCAAGCCCGGCGGATGTCCGACCGACAATGGGAGACRCAATGTCCGACGACCTGGTCTTCGACACGGGATTTGCCGTCCCGTCCGACAGCTGCGTCCGCCTGAGCCCACTCGTCAGGCGCGTGGTCGCCGGGAATTCCGGGCCGATGACGTTCACCGGCACCTGCAGCTACATCGTCGGAAAAGGCCACGTCGCGATCATCGATCCAGGCCCCGATCTGCAAGAACATGTGGATGCTCTTCTGGAGGCCGCTCGCGGCGAGACGGTCACGCACGTCCTGGTGTCCCATACGCATCGCGATCATTCGCCTGCCGCCAGGGCGATCCAGGCGGCGACCGGCGCGGTTATTCTCGGCTGTGGCCCTCACCGGAGCGCTCGCCCCCTCGCCCAGGGCGAAGCCAACGCGCTCGAGGGAAGCGGCGATTTGGATTATCGGCCTGATCGCGAATTGGTCGACGGCGACATGGTGGAGGGACTCGGCTGGCGTCTCGAAACGGTCGCGACACCCGGGCATACCGCAAACCATCTCGCATTCGCCCTGCCGGAAGAGAACGTGCTCTTCTCCGCCGATCATGTGATGGCCTGGTCGACCTCGGTCGTCGCGCCTCCGGATGGGGCGATGAGCGACTATATGGCGTCCCTGGAAAAGCTGCGCGCCCGTGACGAGGCAATCTATTGGCCGGGGCATGGCGGACCGGTCACCGATCCGCAACGCTTCCTACGCGCCCTTTCACACCATCGCCGACAGCGCGAAACGTCGATCCTCAATCGCCTTGCGCTCGGTGACCGAACCATTCCGGCCATCGTGGCGGCCATCTATCAGGGGCTCAAGCCGGCTCTGACCGGAGCCGCGAGCCTTTCCGTCTTCGCGCATCTCGAAGATCTCGTCGCGCGCGACCTCGTGCGCACCGACGGAGAGCCGACTCTGACGAGCGAATACCGCCTCGCCTCCTAGATTTCGGCGAGGCTCACTTGGCGGAGATGGCGAGATTCGACACCTCGTCCAGAAATGCGCGAATGCGCTTGGCGTTGGACCCGAAATCGCGCTGACCGATCCGCGATACCGAACGGATGTCGATCCGGGCACCTTCGGCTTTCGGTCGCACGCGGACCGTCACGTCCTCCGGCAGTTTGAGCAGGAAGGTGTGATCGATCGCATCGAGATGTCCGGTGCCCATGCGCCCGCCCGGCGCACGCGCCTCGATGATTCTCCACCCCAGATTCGCGGCGGCCTTCCGGACAAGGGCAAAAGCCTCGTTCGGGGCCATGTCGAGCGATAGCGGCGCCACCTCGCGATAGGCCTTGCGCTGCGCCTCACGCATCGATGCGGRGACTTCGGACGGCGTGTCGTCATCGCGCGCGGCGAGCGCCACCCGGGATCGCGAGAAACCCGGTGGCGTTTCGAGATCGGTGCTCACATCGTGGATCGGCGGCAATTGCATGGCCTGAACCAGGAACCAGGCCGGATAGGCCAAGAGCAGGACGGCGAGGAGAATGCCGCGTACGGCGCTTCCCAAGCCGCGCCTGCCTTCCTGCCAGATCCGCACGAATGCCATCATCGAGAGGAGGATCGCCACGATCCCAAGGCAGAGGCCCGCCCCGAAGGCGATGAAGCCGGCCTCGTAATCGATCCGTTCCAGACGGATCAAAAGCATCGACAGAAGAGTGACCGCGATGGCGAACGATGCCACTTTCGGCGACCACTTCGCAGGTCTGGAGACAGGTTCCTCGATAATCAGATGACGCATGACGCTCCAAACTTAGTGCATGAGCCGCCGAAATGGACACGCTTCGTCAAGAAGATCACGCACATATTCAATAAGATAGAGCGCGATCGGGCGCAAAGCCGCATCCCTCGTTGCTGAACGCTCTAACGGAAAAGTGGTTTGTGAACAGAGGCAAGCCGGCGAAAATGCGCAGCTGAGAAGCCCTTTCTGAATTCTTGGTTATGGCGTTTTCTCATTCAAATGTTTCGATATAAACTGTTTGTGCCACCAAGGACTTGTTGCGCCACCAAGGACTTCCGCCTTGCACTCACCCCTCGCCTCAGATCGCCCAACCGATCCGCTCCGCATCTGGTTCCGGTTCGTCCGCCTGCACCGGCGCGCTTCCAACGCCGTCTCGACCCGTCTCAAGGAAATCGGCTTGTCCATTCCACAGTTCGACCTGCTGTCGACGCTCACCGAGCAGGAGGGGTTGAGTCAGCAGGAGCTCGCGGCACGGCTGTATGTGACCAAGGGAAATGTGTCCGGATTGCTCGATCGCATGGTTGAAGCAGGCCTCGTCGAACGCCGATCGATTCCCGGCGATCGACGTTCGAATGCCCTGTTCCTGACCGCCAAGGGACGTCATCTGGCCGAACGCGGAATCGAGACCCAGCGCGCCTATGTGGCCCAAACACTCGGAACCATGGAAATGCGCGATCTTGCCGAATTGGAGCGTCTCGTTCTCGCATGGCGCGAGAAGGCGCGTGCAGTCGAAGAAGAGTTGGCGAGCCAAGAATAAGTCGACGCCCGCCGCGCCATTTCTCGGTCCATGACCCGCCTCTGCGAGGCGTTAGCGAGACGTATGCGCGGTAGTTCAACGCCACCATTTGCGTGCGATTACGCACCGTCAAGCTCGCTCGCCCATGACAAGACGTGCGTCCCCGATCAACGGGGCATCATCGATGCAGCACACGCAAGCTCGCTCAAAGGGCGAATGGGGGCCTTCATGACACCGCAATGGGTCAAAGCAATTTTGTCGAACAGGGGCGTCGAGGTTTTCGCACGCGTCTTGTTCATGTTCGTTTTTCTCGCCGGCGGCCTTGCGAAAGTGATCGACTTTCCCGGCGGCGTTGCGGAGATGCGCCAATTCGGCCTGGAGCCGGCCGTCCTCGTCAACGTGTTGACGATCGTGGTTCTTTTGGGCGGCGCGCTGCTGGTGATCCTGAACCGCATGGTCTGGCTCGGCGCAGGGGCGCTCGGCGTCTTTACGTTCCTGACGATTCTGCTCGTTCATCAGTTCTGGAGGCTCGAGGGCGAGAAAGCGATCGTTGCCATTCACACCGCCTCGGAACACCTGACGGTAATCGGCGCGCTGATTCTCGTGGCGATCTATTCGCTGCGTCGCAACAAAGCTTAGGCGGCGATCGCGTTAATGTGCGGTTAAGCATTCGGAAGACAAAACGCGCTCAGGTCTGCGAATGATCATGGTCTTGCCTCGAAGTGGACATGACCATTCGCACAATGAGGACAGGTTGTTCTGAGAACAGCTTCGCTTAATCCAAAAGGGAAGAACGCCATGATTGCAAAGCTAAAGCAGGAAGACGGACCGCAGCCCATGGACGGGACGTCTCGCGCGACGAAGCAAGGCATCACCGCGTCATTCAAGCCGGTCGCGTTGCCGGCCCTCGTCGCCGCCATGCGAAATGCCCGCAAGAGCGTCCCTCCCGCAAAGCAGAAGGACGTCCCTCACGTTCTTCGCCAAGAAGCTCTTACCGATTGAGAAGCTCTTACCGATTGAGAAGCTCTTACCGATTGAGAAGCTCTCACGGATTGAGAAGCTTCACGGATTGATCGGTGAAGCGGGCGCCGGTCGGCGCCCCTCTCGTCAGCGGACGATCACCTTCGCATCGAGGGCGACGCGGTTGTAAAGGTCGATCACGTCGATATTCCGCATCCGGATGCAACCCGACGACACGGCCTGACCGATCTTCTCAGGCTCGTTGGTTCCGTGAATGCGATAGAGGGTGTCCTTGTTGCCCTCGTAGAGATACAGGGCGCGGGCGCCCAGCGGATTGTCCGGACCGCCTTTGGTGTGTTTCAMGTGCGGCCACCGGATTTTCATCTCTGCCGGCGGGTTCCAATCGGGCCATTCCGCTTTGCGTGCCATGCGGGCCGTGCCGGTCCAGCCATACGCTTCGTCGCCCACGGCGACGCCGTACCGGATGACTTTCTTTCCCGGCAGCACATAGTAGAGGAAGCGCTCCTTCGTATCGACGACGATCGTGCCCGGTTGCTCACCGGTCGAATCGTCCATCAGATAGCGACCGTAGCGAAGGTCTTCCTGCGCCTTCGGAATGAGCGCCATCCATTCGCTGTCCCGCGTGGAGACTTCCGGCTCGGGCACGCCCTTGAACGTGCATCCAGAGATTGCGACCGCGGCGGCCAGAAGGACGAGTGGGCCCGAAAAACGCATGAGACAAAGCCTCGCTTGCTGCCTGCGGCAGCCTCTTCACGAAAACAGGGGCCCTCTTGGCCCGAATCAACTTTAACTTGCCACGACTCGGGGTCGAAGTGTGTTGCATAGCAACAACATGGACACTTGCTGAAAGCGTTGAGAAACTGATAGTTCCCCCGCACGAGGCATCATGACCACACTTTACCTCAGCCATCCGGCCGCGCTGGATCACCAGACACCTCTCGGCCACCCCGAACGCGCGGATCGCATCCGGGTCATCGAGCGGACTCTCGAACAGGAACGCTTCGCGGGGCTCGTGCGGGAGCTGGCCCCCATGGCGGAACTCGACAGGATCGTGCTCGCCCATCCCGAGCCGTATGTTCTGACCATTCGGGACACCTGCCCGCGTGAAGGCCTGGTTCGGATCGACGACGACACCGTAATGTCACCCGGCACCTTCGAGGCCGCGCTTCGCGGCGCCGGTGGCGCCGTTCGCGCCGTCGACGAGGTGATGACAGGGCGGATCAAGAACGCCTTTGTCGCCATGCGCCCGCCGGGACACCATGCAGAGCGCACCCGCGCCATGGGGTTCTGTTTTTTCAACAACGCGGCGATCGCGGCTCGTCATGCACAACAGCATCACGGCGCGGAGCGCGTCGCCATCTTCGACTGGGACGTGCATCACGGCAACGGCACGCAGGACATCTTCTGGGCGGATGATACGGTGCTCTATTGCTCGACCCACGAAGCACCGCTCTATCCCGGAACGGGTGCGGCGAGCGAAAGGGGAGAGCACGATACGATCGTAAACGTCCCCCTGAACACCGGCGACGGCAGCCAGGCGTTTCAGTCAGCGGTCGAGAACCAGATTCTGCCGCGCATCGACGCCTTTCGTCCCGACCTCATCATCGTCTCGGCCGGATTCGACGCCCATTGGCGCGACCCGCTCGCAAGCCTGCAATTGACCGAAGCGGATTTCGCCTGGGCGACCCGCAAGGTGATGGACCTCGCCTCGAGGCATTGCGACGACCGCATCGTGTCGGTGCTCGAGGGTGGCTACGATCTCGAAGGGTTGGCGAAGTCGGCGGCCGCGCACGTGGATACGCTTCTCGGGCACGCGATCAACGCGTAGCGTTCGACTGGAACGCCTTGTGACTGAGCGTCGACAATTGCCGCAAGAGTTCGCCGAGCGCGAAGGCGCGTGAAGCTGAAATCACGGCGAGGACGATCAGGGCGGTTTCCGCTCCGCCCCTGACGGCGAACAGCGCGGCGACGAGGCTCGCCAGCAAGGCCGCGCCATGGATGAGAACCAGGCGCTTCTGTTGCGGATACATGGCGCAAGAATCGTTCAGCGGCGCCGCGAGAGCGACGAACAACTGGAATGCCGCGACGAACGGCACGATGTGCGACAGGTCCGCCAGCTCCGTGCTTTCGAGCCACGGATCGACCAGGATCAGCAGGCCTGCGACGCACGTGTATGCGAGTGCCATCAGGACAATCCACGCCAGCATGATGTGCCGGCCGAAAACGGCGCCGGCCCGCGCCGCAGTAGGGCGCAGGCGATGCAGGAAGATTGGTGTCGAGGAAGCCGTGATGATCTGCGTCGGAACATCGAAAATGCGGTACGCGAAGGCTACGAGTCCCGCGAGAACCGCGTCCCCGGCAAGAGGCGTGATCATCAGCGGCGACATGACGAAAGCGAGAGCGAGAAAGGCTCCCGGCAGATTGTAGAGCGGAAGCCCCCTCCAGCGGGAGGCCGTTGCCTTCAATTCGTCCCACGACCAGCCGCGCTTGAGGATGTGGAAGTGCGCGCGATTTCGCCAGAGCAGATAGACGACACCGCTCGTATGCCCGACGATGTCCGCCAGCACGAAGCACAACGCATCGTCGTCGAGGGGTGAGGCCACGAAAAGGACGAGCGCTAGGGGCTGGAAAATCGATTGAACGAGAGAGGCCCTGCCGATTCCGCGGAAATCGCCCTCTCGGGTGGTGACGGCGAATGCCAACCGAAGGATGGCGCGCGCCAAGATGGCAAGCGGGAGAAACAGAAGAAGCTTCAGCCTCATGATGCCGATTTCGCCCGCCATGAAAGCAGCGAGGCTCGTCAGCACCCAGAGCGTAGCGCCCACCGCAACGCAGAGCCGGAGCGCGCGTCCCGCCTCTTCGTCCGTCGAAGCGGCCACGACTGCCGTATCGTATCGAAGGAAAATGGCGATCCAGACCAGGGTCGCGACCGATTGATAGACGCCGAATTCCGCGAAAGCCTCGATGCTCACGAACCAGGCGGCGACGATCAGCGTGATGGCGGACATCGCCCGCGCACCGAAAAGACGGAAGGCGAGTTCGGCGGCATCGCGTCCCGGTTCGCCAAGGATGAACCCGGCTACTGCCAGACGTGCGGACTCGATCAGGTTCACGATCTTCGATCGACCCGTCATGGCGAACGTCTGCGAGGTGGTCGACGGACCCTGAGCATCGATCGAAGCATCGAGTTCAGGATCTCTGGGAATTCGGTTCAAGACTACGTCTGTTCACACGGGTTTGGATGGTRTGGGTTTGGATGGGGGACGCTCGAACCACTAGTTGTCGAGTGTTTTTTCACCCGCAAGAGTAATTCCGAAGCCACTCAGACCAACGTAAGACCGGCTTGTTGTGGCAAGATTGCGGATGGACGTGACGCCGAGATCCCTCAGGATCTGCGCGCCGACCCCAATTTCACGCCATTGGCTCATTCTCGCATCCTCCGAAGAGGCAGCTTCCGCTTCATGATAATGGGTCGTGGGAACCCCAGC
>NZ_JBFUKD010000052.1:0-10670 GCF_056401005.1 Microvirga sp. P4_G7
AGCTTCGCCGAGGCGTCGAAGGTCTACGGCCCGGTGCCCGAAGAGAAATTCCCGATCCCGGCAGTCGATGTCAGCAAGGTCGACCCGAAATATTACCGCCGGACAGTTCGTTACGACACCAAAGAAGCGCCCGGGACGATTATCGTCGACCCCGGCAATTACTACGTTTACCGCATCGAGGACGACGGATCCGCCACCCGCTATGGCGCCAATGTCGGCCGCGACGGGTTCCGGTGGAGCGGTGACGCGTATATCGGGCGCAAGGCCGAATGGGCGACTTGGACCCCACCCAAGGAGATGATCAAGCGCCAGCCCGAGGCGGCCAAATACGCCGGCGGCATGCCGGGTGGCCTCGACAATCCGCTCGGCGCCCGCACGCTTTATCTCTATCAGAACGGCGCTTACACGCTCTACACGATCTACGCCAGCAGCGACGCCGAATCGATCGGCACCGGCATCACGAGCGGCTGCGTCGGCCTCCTCAGTCAGGACATGATGCACCTGTACTCACGGACGCCGGTCAAGACGAAGGTGGTCGTCCTGCCGGCATAGACAACGGCCGGGACCGCGCCATTCAGATCGGGAATTCGGGTTGGTCAGCCCTCGCAACAGCCCGATGTCGCGATGTGCGGCGGTACGCTTCGATCGCGACGGCGAGAGCGAGCACGATGAGGATCGCCGCGACGGCGAACGTCGCTCGCATTCCGTTGGCGACGGCCGCCGGATGCGTCGTCGCGATGTCGATCGTCGCCGATGCGAGGACGAACACGGCGCTCATGAGCGATGCCCCGGTGATGAGGCCGAGATTGCGCGATAGATTGAGCATCCCGGAGATGACGCCGCGCTGATCCGGCGGGATGTCTGTCATGACCGCGGTGTTGTTGGCCGTCTGGAACAACGCATAGCCGATGGTGATGACGACGATGGCAGCGATGTAGCCGGGAACGCCGAGCGTCCCCGGCATCATGGATTGAATGAAGCAACCGGCACCCATTGCGATGAGCCCGACGATGGCCGTGCGTTGCGCCCCGAAACGATCCGCAATGCGACCGGCGGGGAAGCCAGTGAGCGCGGCAACAATCGGACCGACCGACAGGACGAGTCCGACATGAGCCGCGCCGAGCCCGAGCGCGCGGGAGAGATAGAACGGCCCGACCACCAGCGTCGTCATCATCACCGTGGAGACGAGCGCACTCGTGGCGAGGCTCGCACGAAGCGTCGGATCGCGGAACATCGCCACTCGGATCAAGGGTGATGGCGCTCCCACCTCGACGATCACGAACAGACCGGCGCCGAAGAAAGCCGACAGCAGCAGCGCCACATTGAGTGGCCCGAATTGGCCGCGACCAAGCGTCATGGCGAGCGCAAAAGCCGCCAGAGTCAGAGCAAGCAACAGCGTCCCCATCACGTCGAAGCTGGCCCGCGCGATCATCTCGCCACGACGATCAAGGGGCAGGCCGCGACGCGAGAGAAAGTAGGTCAGGATCCCCAGCGGCACATTGACGAGGAAGATGGCCCGCCATCCAAATTCGGCGATCAGGACGCCGCCGAGCGAGGGACCGAGTGCGGTGCCGATCGCGGACATCGTCCCGAGCAATCCGATCGAGCGCCCGATCTTGTCCTTTGAAACCGTCTCCCCGACAAACGCCATGGTCAGGGCCATCATGATGGCCGCTCCGAGTCCCTGCGCCGCCCTTGCAGCGACCAGAAGTTGGAGCGTGGGAGCGACGCCGCACAGGAACGAGGCGGCGGTGAACAGGATGATTCCCACCAGCAACAGCCGCCGGCGGCCGGTGATGTCACCAAGCCGTCCGACACTGACGACGAGCGTGGTGACGGCGAGAAGATAGGCGAGGACGATCCACTGAACGTCCTGAAAGGTAGCGGCAAACGCCTGCGCCAAGGTCGGCAAGGCGACATTGGCGATGCTGGTGCCGAGCGAGGCCATCAATACGGATAACGAGAGGGCGGAGAGCGCCCACCGAGCGGCGTGGCTCCCTTCCGGATGCGCTGCGATCGTCTCCTTTCGTCCTTTCACGATTGGCTTCACCGCGAACTCCTTTTTTGACGGCTCCCGAGCCGGAGCTTCAGTACCGTAGATCGTTGCCGGATATGGCGGAACGCGCACCATTTGCACTTCGCTCGTGCGTCCGACGCCATATGACGATCCAACCGTGCTATGATCGGCGCATGGCGAAACCGGATCTCAACTTGCTTGTCGCTCTTGATGTATTGCTTGCGGAGGGCAGCGTTGCGCGCGCGGCCCGACGATTGCGGCTGAGCCCATCGGCAATGAG
The DNA here is from genome assembly GCF_056401005.1 of Microvirga sp. P4_G7. Taxonomy (NCBI): domain Bacteria; kingdom Pseudomonadati; phylum Pseudomonadota; class Alphaproteobacteria; order Hyphomicrobiales; family Methylobacteriaceae; genus Microvirga; species Microvirga sp. P4_G7. Next base: position 2,298 of record NZ_JBFUKD010000052.1, read on the forward strand.
CCGAACGCTGGCTCGCTTGCGCGAGACGACAGGCGATCCGCTTTTGGTCAGAGCGGGACGCGGTCTCGTCGCCACACCGCGAGCGGTCGAACTTCGCGAGCGGGTTAGCCAGCTCGTGCAGGATGGAGAAGCGGTTCTGCGCCCGGCTGAAAAACTCGATCTCAAACAGCTCGTCAGAACATTCACATTGCGAGCGAGCGACGGCTTCGTCGAAAACTTCGGGCCCGACCTCATTGCTTGCATCGGTGAAGAAGCGCCCGGCGTGCGGCTGCGTTTCTTGCAGAAAACCGACAAGGAGAGCGTGCCGCTTCGTGAGGGGAGCGTCGATCTGGAAACSGGCGTCGTCGGAAAGGCGACGGGTCCGGAAGTGCGCGCGCAGGCACTCTTCCGAGACCGTTTCATCGGCGTCGTGCGGATGGGGCATTCACTGTGCGAGGGCGAGATCACGTCCGCCCGCTATGCGCAGGAAAGACACGTCTTCGTTTCACGGCAGGGGCTCGACAAGGGACCCATCGACGACGCCTTGGAAACGTTGGGGCTCAAGCGGGAGATCGTCACGATCGTCGACGGATTTTCAACCGCGCTGGCTTTGGCGAAGGGCTCCGATCTGATCGCAAGTGTTCCCGAACGACACACCGGAAACCTACGTGCCGGGATGCATAGTTTTTCCCTGCCTGTGCCCATGCCGGACTTCACGGTTTCTTTGCTCTGGCACCCGCGGCTCGATGCCGATCCCGCCCATCGCTGGCTGCGCGACCGTGTCCGGAAATCCTGCAAAGGATCGGAACATTGCGAGCATATTTGAAGTCATGGCGGCGCCAGTGCGCAAGCATTTCGCCGGACCAAGCTCTTCCTCATTGGAAGCCGCCTGCGGCAACTATTCCTGGTCAGCATTGCTGATGTATTCGACAGATGCTGTCAATGTATTCCCACATGATTGCTTTTGCCGTTCTCTTATCCGCATCGATAAACTGACGAGGTGTGGCAGCGAAGACATAGTACATGCCGCAAGGTAACTGTACGCTGATCGTCCCTGACCTCGCACAAGGGAATATGACTAATGAAATACAATCTCCTTAGTCTACTTACGGGCAGTGCAGCGCTGGCTCTCGTTGCCTCCGCTGCGACAGCTGCCGACCTACCGGCTCCGGCCCCACCACCTCCGATCGTTGTTGCTCCTATCTTCACGTGGACTGGTTTCTATGCCGGCGTTAACGCCGGCTGGGGCTGGCTCGACAACAACAACAGCAACGGAATCTTCGTCCCGTCCGGCACATTCGGCCCGCCCTATGGCGGCGTCTCCGGCATTTTGGGGGGCGGCGGCGCCGGCGGAAACAACGATGGTTTCGTCGGTGGTGGCCAAATCGGATATAACTACCAGTTCGGCACCTTCGTCGTCGGTGTTGAAGCGGACATTCAATGGGCCGACTTCAACGTCGAGAATAGCGTGTTCTTCACTCCGGCCGGATTCCCACCAAGCTTCGTACCGGCAGCCTTCAGAAGTGACGACATGGAATGGTTTGGGACCGTCCGGGCTCGCGCAGGCGCCGCCTTCGACCGGTTTCTTATCTACGCAACCGGCGGCCTCGCCTATTCGGACAACAACACCGGATGGACCGTCGGCGGCGGCGTTGAATGGGCTCTGCCGACAACCTTCCTCGGATCATCGGCGGTCACTCTTGGTGTCGAGGGTCTCTGGGTCAGCCTTGAACGTGACGACGACAACAACGGTGGGTTCGTCGGCACGTATGTCCCATTGGGCACGACAATCCCCGTGAGCATCTTCGCTCCTGTCGCCAGCAGCAACGACAACGAGTTTTTCGTCGCTCGCGCCAAGCTGAACTTCAAGTTCGGAACCTGGTAGGACAGCACCATCATAAGACCCAAAGGGCCCGGCACGTCTGGGCCCTTTGGCATGTCGACAGACATCCAATCACGTGTGAAAGGATGCCAGTTTGAGGCCGCTAGCCCTTGATGAAGGCCAGGAGATCGGCGTTCACCTTGTCCTTCTCGGTCTGGCACATGCCGTGGGCGCCGCCCTCGTAGATGACGAGCTTGGCGTTCTTGACGAGCTTGGACGACAGCATTGCGGCAGCACCAATCGGAACAATTTGRTCAGCGTCGCCGTGAAGGATCAGCGTAGGCACGTCGAACTTCTTGAGATCCTCGGTGAAATCCGTTTCTGAAAACGCCTTGATGCAGTCGTAGATCCCCTTGAAGCCGCCGAGTACGCCTTGCAGCCAGAACGAATCCCGCAACCCTTGCGAAACTTTCGCCCCGGGCCGGTTGGCGCCATAGAACGGCGTCGTGAGGTCCTTGAAATACTGCGAACGATCAGCGAGCACGTTGGCGCGAATATCGTCGAAAACCGAAAGCGGAAGTCCATTCGGATTGGCATCGGTCTTCAGCATCAACGGGGGCACGGCACCGATCAGGACCGCCTTTGCCACACGCTTCGTGCCATGCCTTCCGATGTAGCGCGCCACTTCGCCACCACCGGTCGAGTGTCCGATGTGGATCGCGTCCTTGAGATCGAGCTTTTCGGTCAGCGCAGCGAGATCGTCGGCATAGGTGTCCATTTCGTTGCCGTCCCACGGCTGGCTCGACCGACCGTGGCCGCGCCGATCGTGGGCGATGCAGCGATAACCGCGCGACGCCAGAAAGAGCATCTGATCGTCCCATGCATCAGCCGTCAGCGGCCAGCCGTGGCTGAACACTACAGGCTGTCCCTTGCCCCAATCCTTGTAATAGATCTCAGTGCCGTCTTTTGTTGTCACAAACGCCATGCTGTCTCTCCCTCGCCTCTCAAACAAGAATGGTAGGCGCCGGGTGCGCCCGTCCTGAGAGTGCTCCGATGACACGGCGCTGGCAACGGCCGGGCATTCGCCATGAGGCCGACACTCGTCGTCAATTTGGCACGGCGTCGGTTATTTTGTATCGTCCCATGCGCCTCGCAGGTGTTCGTGCGCCGCCCTTGCGTGATAAGGCTCGATTGAAGACGGAACAGACCTATCTCTTGGAAATCCGATCGGTGGCATGATGGATAAATATGTCGCGAAGATCATGCGGTCCGTCACGGAGGCGGGTCTTGCCGGCGCCGGAGAAGCCGAGCTGCTGCGTGATTTCTGCCGCAAGCTGAATGACAACGGCCTCCCTCTTTCACGCGCCTTGGTGCTCGTGGATACGCTGCATCCCATCCACGAGGGCCGGGCTTTCCGCTGGCGCCGCGACCAGACCGAACTGGAACCCATCGTCGAGTATGGCCGGACCAATGTGGGCGGCACCGCCGCGGAGAATTGGCTGCGCAGCCCGTTCTACAAGTTGGTCGAGACCGGTGAGACGATGCTCCGTTGCGACCTTCGTTCCGGCGAGCCGTATGAGTTTCCCGTTCTTGCGGAATTGCGCGAGGAGGGAAACACCGATCATGCGGTCCTGATCCATCGCTTCGCCGCCGAAGGCACGATCGGGGAAATGGATTGCATCTATTCCTCTTGGACGACGGACGATCCCACAGGATTCTCGGCCGATCAGATTGAAGCGTTGCAGCAATTGGCTCCCACGCTCGCACTCGCGATCAAATGCGCTTCACTGACCCGCATCGCCGAAACGCTGGTGCAGACTTATCTCGGTCGCGATGCGGGGCGCCGCGTGCTCAATGGCGGCATCGCGCGGACTGTCACGGATCGGATCGATGCCGTCATCTGGTTCAGCGACCTGCGCGGGTTCACCCGCATCACCGAAACAGCCGCACCGGAACAGATCATTCCGTTTCTCAACGATTATTCCGAGGCGATCATCTCGTCGATTCACGAATCCGGCGGCGATGTCCTCAAACTCATCGGCGATGGAACGCTGGCGATCTTTCAGGCGGGCGACCCCAGCCATGCCTGCCAATGCGCATTGAAGGCCGAACGTCTGATGAGAACGCGCATCGAGACGCTCAACACGCAGCGCGCCATCGACGGCATACCCCTGACCGATGTGTATCTGGGTCTCCATATCGGCGCCGTGTTCTACGGCAATATCGGCAGTCAGGACCGTCTGGATTTCACCGTCGTCGGGCCGGCCGTCAACGAAGCGACGCGTATCGCCACCCTGTGCAGCTCCATCGAAAAGGACGTGCTGATTTCATCGGCCTTTGCCGCCGCCCTGGCGGATCCGGATCGCGTCGTTTCGGTCGGCCGCTATGCGCTCAAGGGCGTGAAACAGCCTCAGGAGCTTTTCACCTTGGAACCCGTCGTCGGCGGAGCACCTTGATTTGCTGGCCGGATCTGCACGCGGCGTTGTCAGCCTACCGGCGGATGCTCGCTCCACGCAAGGGAACCGCGTGCACGACCTTCGCCCGTTGCTCCCGGCGGATGTCGGCGGCAAGCGTGTCCAGCCGGTCGGCGAGATCCCGCGCTTGGTCAAGGGTCAGTGCCAAACGCCCGTTCATGCCGCTATAGGTCTCGAACTGAAGCTCGATCCCGTCCTGGAAGCTCGAAACAGTGTAATCGGCGACCCGTCGCGTTCGGCGCAGCAATCCCATCGGCGCTCACTCTGCTTGAAGATCGGCGTTCCAAAAGCCGCTGATCTGTCTTGGACCTTTTGCCGGCGGCTGAAACCCTTCATTTCCATAGGGAAGGTCGTTCTCGCCACTTAATGACTAGTCCCGCGTGCTCACCGAAAAAACCTCGTACCCGGCACCGTTGAGCACCCGGACGGTTTCGATGCGCGCTCCCCGCGCCTGGGGGCGTCGCGCCTTCTCAAAAAGGTGCAAGGCCCGTTTTTTGGCCGTCTCTTCGGTATCGACCCGCACCAAGGTTCGGCGGATGAGCAGGCTTCCCTCCTCTTCCGGACCAACAGTCTCGATGCGATAGATTTCCGGCATGCGCGCCTCCGTTCCGGACGCCTCTCTATCACCACCCGTGGCGTCTAGGAAACGGCGGAATGGGCGCAAAAAAGCCGGCACGACGCATGAAACGTCGTGCCGGCCCGCATCATTCAAAGTGATCAGATGATGTAGAAGTCAGCTTTGGTCAAAGCAAGGTTCTTGGAGATGGTCGCAAACTTGATCTGCGCCTTTCCGCCGATGCCGTCCGCGTCGTAATAGAGCGCCCCGGTCTTCTTGTCGTAGATGATGCGATCGTTCGCGTCGTGAGCGCTCGATCCGGTCCAGAACGCGTCCGAAGTAAGCGCCTTCGGCTTGTTCACGGATCCCGACTTGCTGAGAGCCCTGAAGACCGCGTTCTCGAGCCAGATCGTATCGTCGCGCACCTTGAAGTCGACGATCTTGTCGACATTCCGCGTCTTGTGCAGGGTCGTGTTGAAAGCGAACACGTCACGGCCCGTCTCGCCCTTCAAGGTGTCGTTGTCGGCACCACCATAGATCGTGTCGTTACCGACGCCGCCGAAAAGGTTGTCCCTTCCGGCGTCGCCGTAAATGAGGTCGTTGCCTGCTTCACCCCGGAGCGTGTCGTTGCCGACACCGCCTCTCAGGATATCGTTGCCGTTGCCGCCATAGAGAGCGTCGTTGCCACTGAGGCCCTCGATCGTATCGTTGCCGCCGTAGCCCCAGATGACGTTGGCAAACGTGTTTCCGACAAGATGATTGGCGACTTCATTTCCGCTGAGATCTTTTGTCGTGCCGGAGATTTCGATATTCTCGATGGCAGCGTACTTCTCACTCGTGAAGTCGATGACAACGCCCTGCGCGAGCACAAGGGTGTCGGAGCCACTGGAATCAACGATGACATCGTTGATGTTGTCGATGTAGTACCGGTCGTTACCGCCGCCACCGCTCATCGTGTCGGCGCCGATGCCGCCGTCGATGACGTTGTCCGCCGCGTTACCCTCGATGAGGTTGTCGAGCGCATTGCCGTACAACGCGATCGGAGCCCAGCCGTTGGCGACCAGTTTCTCAACGTTGGCTGCCAGTGCGAATGTCGACGACGCGAAGACCGTATCGTATCCCTCGCCGCCATTCTCGAAGATCTGGTCGCCACCGTTATCGACGTAATACACATCGTCTCCAGCGCCGCCAGCCAAGACGTCAGCTCCAGCGTTGCCGTCGATGATGTCGTTGCCGGCGCCACCGCCGATATAGTTGCCTGCGCCGTTGCCGATCAAGCTGTCGGCGTGCTCGGAACCGACGATGTTCTCGATCTCGGCAAAGGCGTCGCCTTCGGCATCACCGCCGGCACCCGTGCCAGCGCCGAGATTGACGACCACGCCCGCGGCCGAGTCGGAGTAGGTGACGAAATCAGACCCGCTTCCTCCGACGAGTAAGTCCGCGCCGGCGCCGCCGGACAGCGTGTCGTTGCCGCCTTCGCCGTAGAGGGCGTTACCGCCAGCGCTGCCTATGAGGACGTCGCCGTGCGCGGAGCCGAGGAGGTTTTCGATGCTGATATAAGTATCGCCATTAGCCTCGCCACCGGTTCCCTTGCCGGTCGCGAGGTTGGCGACGACACCCGCGGTCGCGAACACGAACGACGCCGTGTCGGTATCGGCGCCACCGTCGATCTTGTCGCCTCCGAGGCCCCCGATCAGCGTGTCATTGCCGCCGTTGCCGTACAATTCGTCGCCGACTGGAACATCGATTTTCGTGCCGACATACGTGTCTGCGACATTGGTGCCTCGGACGATGACCGGCGCAATGCGCGCATCGACGATCGTGTTCGTGATCAGACCACGACCGAGGGACCCGTCGTACCAAGTGACCGAGAGACGGCCGTCGGCCATTTCCGTCACCTTCGGCGTATATTGCTGGCCAGTGTGGTCCAGGACTGAGCGCGCGTTGAGCAGGAGCTTATCGGTAGCGGTGCCGTTCGCGCTGACAACTCTGAGATAGATGTCGCCATTGTCCTCTGGGGACCACTCGCTATAGACCACGGCCACGCGGCCGTCCTGCATCGCGGTTGCGCTGATATAGTCGCCGTCGTTCAATCCGTTCGACGTGAGTTGTAAAGCACTCCCCTTTACGCCTGCCAAGCTGTAGAATTGCGTGATTACGTTGGCGCCGTTGCTATAGGTGATCGCATACCCCGTCGCTGCACCTGCTGCATCCCGGAAGACGACCGTGTCGGAGAAGAAACCGGTTCCAACGGCAACCTCGGCACCGACGGTCGCGCCGGGCACGTTCAGATCGATCAAGCGGTATTGGATCGTACCGCTCTTGGTATAGCTGACGAGAAACTTGCCCCCGCCGAGCTCCGTCACGTCCGGGTACTGAAGGCCGGCAGCCTGTGCGATGCGCACGTCACTCGTCGCAGACCCATCGAGATTTTGCGTCGAATAGCGAATCTCGTCACTCGTTTCATAGACCGTGATGAATCCCGAGTTGCCGTTGCGCGCCATAGCCGGCGTATCGGTCCCGCCCAGCGATTGATTTTCGATGTGCGTATGGGTTGAACCCGCCACAGGCGAACCGTCGGGGTTGAAGACGCTGGACTTGATTGCGAAACCGTTCGTCTGTCCGGTGTTCTCATTCCAGGCAATGGCAAAACTGCCATCGGTTCCCACAGCTTCGATCGAGGCTATCGACTGGCCTATGCCGGCGCCGGTAGGGACGGGACGAGGTCCACCGACTTTTTGACCGAAAGCATTGTAAAGCTGGAAAAACAGCTCGCTCCCCTCGAGCCAACCGACAACATATCCGCCAGTCGGCAGCGATCCAATGAAGTCGCGATAAATGGACTTTGCAGTGTTCTCGCGGGCGTTATTCTCGGTGCCCCAAATTTCATAAGTCACAATCGTTCTCCCTCAGGTAATGGTCGATCGGCTCCATCCCGGACGAGATCGCCGGAATCGTGCAGATGAGTGAAAGCTCGTGGCCAGGCAGCGCGCGTACAGAAGAGACATCGACAGCGCCGCGCTGCGGCCGAATCAGGCTTCACCAGCGGATCGGGAGTTAACTTTGCTGGATTCGAACTGTCCCTATGCGTTCAACTAGGATGGACATTCTGTCGCCCAACATTGCGACAGTTCTAGTGTGAATAGTCGGACGCGAATTTGGTTGTACTTTGTTAATCTATTGAAAATCGATAAGAATCGTAGCGATTTAGACGAGCAATGTCTCTGTGGTTCGGCTATGGAACTTTAGGAAACCTGTTGTGTGCCGGAACACATAACTATATGACATCGGCCTCGTAAGCTTGAATGGATGGCGAGATTCACGTCTCGCAACTCTGCCCAATGCTCGTTTCCAACGCTCTCATGTCCCACGTCTGGACCTTCCGTCCGATGCCTGATCGCACCGGCCCGGCACGTCTGAACGTCAGAAGGACATGCCGCGTTCAGCGACGTATCGTGTGGGACACCCGGTTCGATTCATGCCCATAAGCCGCGCCGCCGTTTCCGAGCTGATCGAGATGATCTACCACGCCTCGCTGGAAC
>NZ_JBFUKD010000053.1:0-10406 GCF_056401005.1 Microvirga sp. P4_G7
GGGTCACTTTCACGCCGGTGACGTTGCCCGTGACATCGATTTTCGCAACCGGCGGCAGGCCTTCCGCCGCTTTCAGCGTCCCTTGGGAAATGGCGAAATCGAGTTTGATCGCCTCGTCGGGTATCGGGCCGCCGGAAACCGCCTTCGACATGTCGTCGCCGGACATATCGACCTTGAAGGCCAGATTGTCGAGCTGACCAGCCTTGAGATTCTGAACGAGAAAGCGCCTCACGGGCGGAGCTACGGCCTCAGGCCAGATCCTGACCGCGGAGCGCGCGTCGGACTTGGTGGCGCGCACATCGAGCCTCAAGGCGCGCGGATCCGCCGATGCGCCAAGGAGCCCCGATATATCGGCTGAGACGTCCGGGCCCCGCAGCTTCACGGAATTGAGTTTGACGCCGTCCGGTCCAGACAGATCCGCCTCGATCGAGTCGAGCCGAACTGGCTTGTCGCCGGGGCTCGCGCCCGACAAGACGGTATCCTTCCCGGAAAGCGCCAGACGCCAGGCGTCTCCGCCGCCGGGAACGCTCAGCACGCCGCTGAGGGCCACCGTGTTGCCACCGCCCTTCCATTGCAACGTTTCGAGATTGAGCTCGCGTCGATCTTCCGCCCAAGCGACCGCAATGGTCGATTGATCGATCTGAACGGGCGACGTGTCCTTGTCGTCGATCTGAACGATGCCGCTGTTGCTCGTGAACCGTGCCTTCAGTTCAGTGACGCGCTCGTTGGCGAATGCCGTATCGACCCGACCGGAGAGTTTGAGGTTGGACGTTGCCGGTAGTGCCGACAGGCCGGACAAAAGCAATACGTCGTCCAGCGGCGCATCCGCGGTAATGACCGTGGCGCGATAACCGGATTTCGCGTCGCCGGTTGCGTCGCCGTTCAACTGCCAGACGCCCTGCGGGCCATCGAGCGTCGCGTCGAAATGGTGATCGCCACCGGTGTTCTTCGCGAAGACGGCGTCGACGCGTTTGAAGGTCGCGCGTTGTTTCTGCTGCGCGTCGACGAGAGTCAGCGTCGCATTCGTCAATTGCGCACGATCGAGGGAGCTGAGGATTCCGAAACGCCCGACGACGAGTTCGAACAGCGAGCCGACAGCGGCCGAGACCGGTGAAACCGCTGACAATTGTTTTTCGATTGCCTCAGCCACCTGGCGCGAAGGTTCGGGCGCGGGCACCGTCCCGGTCGTATCGGCATCGGTGACAGGCGAGAATGTCAAAGCGCCGTTCTTGTTGATCAGTCCGCGGATCTGAAGATCACGCAGCTCTATCGAACGCGGCTGTAGGTTGCCCGTCAGGAGCGACAACCCTTCCACGCTGACGATGGCATACGGCGCGCGCACGACGAGCGCTCCTTGCGGATCGCGAATGTCGAGGCCGTTGGCGCGAAAGGCCGGTGAACCCGATTTCAGTTCGAGCGCGGTGTTGCGCATGGTCACCGACCAGCCGGGGCCAATTCGCGCGGCAAGGGCCTCGGCAATCCGTTCGGGCATCCGCCCAAAGCTGAGCGGTCCGGCGGCGAGACGCGCGTAGAGAAGGCCGAAGCAAACCACGGCGCTGATGAGGATCCCGAGCTTGAAATAGAGAGCTCCACGCAGGACGCGACGAAGCGCGCTCCGCTTGACGGGGGGCTTTCTGGCACTCTTTCGGCGCGGCTTTTTGATCAAAAACTTTTTCATTCTCGGGGAGCGAGCGATCCTGTTCTTGAGCTGTCCGAAAAATAAGGGAATCAGGTCGAGAGGGACCTTAGCCCGCCCGACCAACTCTCGCGACCGTTTGTTGAGGATTGCGGTTTAGATCCCAAACACTGACAATCCGCCAAAAGGAAGGCGAATCATGACTTTGACCATCGGACAAGAGGCTCCCGACTTCTCACTTCCCGTTACGGGAGGCGAAACGATCAGTCTAGCTTCACTCAAGGGCCGCAAGGCCGTGCTCTACTTCTATCCGAAGGACGACACCAGCGGCTGCACCCGTGAAGCTCAAGATTTCCAGGCCTTGGCGAAGGAGTTCGAAGCAGCCGGGACCGAGGTCATCGGCATTTCGCCCGACAGTCTGAAAAGCCACGACAAGTTCCGCACCAAATACGGCCTCGCCTTCCCCCTCGCCTCGGACGAGGAAAAGTCCATGCTCGAGGCCTATGGCGTGTGGGTCCAGAAGAGCATGTATGGCCGCAAGTACATGGGCGTCGAACGTACGACCGTGCTCATCGACGGCGAGGGCAAGATCGCGCAGGTCTGGCCAAAGGTAAGCGTCCCGGACCACGCCAGCGAGGTGCTGGCGGCGGCGAAGGGGGTCTAGCCTCCATTAATCCCGTCGCTCTACTCCAGATTGATTTGATATAAAGTATCATATAGAACTTGGTTGTCCAGGGAACCGAGGTTCTATGCCCGAATACACAGCCCTTCTACAGGGAACGAGTTGGAATGCGCTTCCGACRCTTCGTCCCGCAGGCAAACCGGTCTTTCTGACCTACAGCTTCCCTAGAATCGAACAGACTCGCGGGTGGTGGTGGCGTGATGAATGGTCGTTCGATGCCGCTGACATGGAACTGGCGCGATACGCCTTGAAGCAATGGGGCGACTGGAGCGGCATCAGTTTTATCGAGGTCAAAGGCAAAGACTCTGAGCTCAAATTTCAATGGTCGGAGAGCGGCGAGAGCACTGAGGCTTATGCAAACTTCCCCACACTCCGTGAATTCTATAGCCGTGAATATCTGGAACGCGATAAATCCGGCGGCTCCGTCTACATGAACACGGTCTATTGGGACGAATTCTCAGCAAACAGAAACTATAAATTCTATGTTCTGCTTCATGAAATTGGTCACGCCCTTGGTTTGAAGCATCCATTTCATACGTCTTATATGAACGAGCAACTGCTGCGTTCCGATCTCGACAACGTCGCCAATACTGTCATGAGCTACACAGGGCGTGAGAACATCAATCATCTGGTGTCGCTCGGCTGGTTGGATGTTCAAGCTGTCCAAGCTCTATACGGCGGTCCATCTAGCGACGGGAGAAACGTTTCGTCCTGGAAATGGAATGCGTCTTCGCAAACACTGACACAGAACGGCAAGACCGGTTCCGATCGACTTTACGGCGTGGCCGTGAAAGACGCCATGAAAGGCGGCAAAGGCAACGACAATCTTTATGGTTTCGATGGGAACGATACGTTGAACGGCGGCGCCGGAAAGGACGTTTTGGTCGGTGGAGACGGCAAAGATCGTTTTGTATTTGATTCCGCCCTCGACGGGACAAAAAACTTCGACAGGATCATCGATCTCCAAAACGGAGACCTCATTGTCCTTTCGACCCGGATCTTCAAGGCCCTAGCCAAAGGTGCTTTGAGCGATGATGTCTTTTTTACTATGTGGAGCGATCCGGAGGACGCGGAGGACGAGGAGAGGAATGCGGACCAACGCATCTTTTACGAAGAGGCATCTGGATATGTATCTTATGATCCTGATGGAACAGGCCCGGCCCAACAAACGCCATTCGTGAGAGTTGCGACAGGCCTCTTTTTGACGGCTAGTGACTTCCTCGTTGTCTAACCCCAGCCGTCGCGACCGGTTAATCGATATCCTCGACCGTCTCACCGCCGCCATAGACGCGCTGCGCGAGCGACGCTTCCATGAATGGGTCGAGCTCTCCGTCGAGCACGTCCTGCGGGCTGGTGGATTGGGCGCCTGTGCGAAGATCTTTCACCAACTGATAGGGCTGCAAGACGTACGAACGGATCTGGTGGCCCCAGCCGATATCCGTCTTGGCGGCCGCTTCTGCGCTGGCTTTCTCTTCACGCTTCTTCAGCTCGGCTTCGTAAAGACGCGCACGCAGCATGTTCCAGGCGGTGGCGCGGTTCTTGTGCTGTGAGCGCTCCTGCTGACACGCCACGACGATACCGGTCGGAATGTGGGTGATGCGCACGGCCGAGTCAGTCGTGTTCACGTGCTGACCGCCGGCGCCCGATGAGCGGAACGTATCGATCCGGCAATCGGATTCCTTGATCTCGATATTGATGCGGTCGTCGACGACCGGATAGACCCACACGGATGCAAAGCTGGTGTGGCGGCGGGCGTTTGAATCGAACGGCGAAATGCGCACGAGCCGATGCACGCCCGATTCAGTCTTGAGCCAGCCATAGGCGTTGAGACCCTTGATCAGCAGTGTCGCGCTCTTGATGCCAGCCTCTTCACCATCGGTGATTTCGAGCAGTTCGACCTTGTACTTCCGACGCTCGGCCCAGCGGGCGTACATGCGATGGAGCATGTTGGTCCAGTCCTGGCTTTCCGTACCGCCGGCGCCGGAATGGACTTCAACATAGGTATCATTGCTGTCGGCCTCACCGGACAGAAGGGTTTCCACCTGGCGCCGTGCGGCTTCCGCCTGCAGCGCGCGGATGGCTTCCTCGCCCTCCTTGATGGTGGACTGATCGTCTTCCATCTCGCCGAGCTCGATCAGCGTGATCGAGTCGTCGAGTTCCTGTTCCAGGCGTTTGATGGCGTTGATCTGGTCTTCGATCGACGTCCGTTCGCGCATGATCTTCTGCGCGGCCTCGGCATCGTTCCAAAGGTTCGGATCTTCCGCGTGAGCGTTCAGCTCCGCGAGGCGTCGCTGGGCATTGTCCCAGTCAAAGATGCCTCCTCAGCAGCCCGACTGACTGCTTGGTGTCATCTACGAGGTGTTGAATTTCGGCGCGCATTTTCTTGCTTGTTGGATGTGGGGGCCGCAGGGAGATGGCGTTCCGTGTAGGCGGAGCGCCACGCCGTGTAAAGCCGTCCGGATCCCGATGATCCGGACCAGCTGCTGGTATGTGGAAGGGCGAAGGACTTGTTAGTAGAGCCCGCCTGTTCCGACGCCGACGGCTCTTTGGGCTTCCGGCGATGCGTATTCAGCCTCGGCGCCTGGCTCCACTGGCGGAAGATAGGCATCCGACGGTCCGGTTCCCGGCTTATAGGCCTCGACGATCACGCCGCCGGATTCACCGGATCCGGCGCGGGTGCCCGAGCCCGCGTTGATCCGCACCAGCTTGATGCCGGTGGGCACGCGGAACGGCGTCGCCGGTTTGTCCTTCAACGCCATCTTCATGAAATCGCGGAAAACCGGCGCGGCGTAGTGGGCCGCCTGGGCGGTCGCGCCGAGCGAACGCGGCTTGTCGTATCCGATGAAGACACCGACCGCGAGATCGGGCGAGAAGCCGACGAACCAGACGTCTTTCGCGTCGTTCGTCGTGCCGGTCTTGCCAGCCAGCGGCTTGCCGACAGCCTTGAGTGACTGGCCCGTTCCGCGCTGCACGACGCCTTCGAGGATCGACGTGACCTGATAGGCTGTCAGCGGGTCGAGCACCTGCTCTCGGTTATCGACCAGCTTTGGCGGCGCGCTGCCGTCGAATTGCGGGGCATCGCAGGTCGCACATTGGCGATCGTCGTGGCGATAGATGGTCTTTCCGGACCGATCCTGGATTCGATCGATCAAGGTCGGCTTGATCCGCAAACCGCCATTCACGAACATCGAATAGGCAGCGGTCATGCGCATGACCGTCGTCTCGCCCGCCCCGAGGGACATGGAAAGAAGCGGCAGCATATCGTCGTAGACGCCGAGGCGACGGGAATATTCCGACACCACCGGCATGCCGACGTCGCGCGCCAGGCGCACGGTCATGATGTTCTTCGAATGCTCGACGCCGTAGCGGAGCGTATGTGCGCCGCCGCCACTGTTTTCGAAGTTTGACGGCGACCACGATTCCTGCCCGGGACCCATGTTGATCGTCAGCGGATCGTCGAGGATGAGGGTCGAAGGCGTGTAACCGTTGTCGAGTGCGGTAGCGTAGACGACCGGCTTGAAGGCCGAACCCGGTTGCCGAAGGGCCTGCGTCGCGCGGTTGAACTCGCTCTGGTCGAACGAGAACCCGCCGACCATGGCGTAGACGCGGCCGGTATTGGGATCCATCGCGACGATCGCTCCCGAGATCTCGGGAACTTGGCGAAGACGGAACTGATCCGGCTTCCCTTCCAGAGGTTCCACGTAGACGACGTCGCCGGAGGCCATGAGCTTGTCGACGGTGCGGCGCGTCCATTTCACGCCATCGGCGGTGACGAGGCCGATCTCTCGTTCCTTGCCCACTTGGCCGGAGGAATCGCGCTTTGGCTGCAGGCCGATCCTCGCACGTCCGCCTGAAACCTCGAGGACGACGCCCATGCGCCACGGCTGAACATCGCCGAGCGCCGGAACTTCGGCGAGCGCCGTTCCCCATTCACGGCCGGCCAACTCGATCCTCTGCTGAGCGCCGCGCCATCCGCGTGCCTCGTCGAAGCGGACGAGACCGTCGACCAACGACTTGCGGGCCATTGCCTGCATCTTCGGATCGAGAGTCGTGCGGATCGACAACCCGCCTTCGTAGAGCTTTTCCTCGCCATAGCGCTCCGCGATCTCGCGGCGAACGCCCTCGGCGAAATAACCCGACGCAATACTGTTCGGCGAAACGACGCGCGGCGTGACATTCAGCGGTTCTTTTTTCGCCGCCTCGGCCTGTTCTCGGGTGATATAGCCATTGTCGACCATACGATCGAGCACCCAGTTGCGACGGCCGACAGCGGCCTGACGCTGCCTGAACGGGTGATAGTTGTTCGGTGCCTTGGGCAGCGCGGCGAGATACGCCGCTTCGGCAATGCTGAGCTCATGCACCGACTTGCCGAAATAGTTCAGCGAAGCGGCGGCAATGCCGTAATTTCCCAATCCGAGATAGATCTCGTTGAGATAGAGTTCGAGAATCTTGTCCTTCGAGAAGGTGGATTCCATTCGCAGAGCGATCAAGGCTTCGCGGATCTTGCGCTCGTAGCTGCGCTCGTTGGTCAGAAGGAAGTTTTTGGCCACCTGCTGGGTGATGGTCGACGCGCCCTGCTCGCGCTTGCCGCCGGACCCCACATTGGCGATCACCGCGCGCACGATGCCCTCGGGATCGATACCCGCATGACGGTAAAAATTCTTATCCTCGGCCGAGAGGAAAGCCGAGACCACGAGCTTGGGCACGGCCTGCATCGGCAGGTAGAGACGCCGCTCGCGCGCATATTCCGCGATCAGGCTTCCGTCCGTCGCGTGAACGCGGGTCATCACCGGCGGCTCGTAATTGGCGAGCTGCGCATGGTCCGGCAAATCCTTGGAGAAATGCCAAAATCCATAGGCGAGAATGGCCGCGCCGATCAGGAAGAAGATCGCTCCGACACTGAACAGGAAGCCAAAAAATCGAAGGATGATGCGCATCCGCTAAAGGTCCGTTGTCGGCGCCTGACGGCGCTCTGGCGCTGATCTGAGAACCCGATGCCCCAATATTGGACAGTGGCTCGCCGCCTGCCCTGTTATCCGAGGAATCATGTGCCCGCTACCGGTATCCACACTGTATCTATGGTAAAACTGCGGCAGCACCTTGTTTGGCGAGCCTTGCGGCAAAAAATCGATCGATCGCCGACGACATTGCATTCGTCGCTTTGACACGCCATTCGTCGGACACGAGCAGGTCGTAGTCTTTCCGGCTGGACAAATAGCCGAGCTCGAGGAGCACCGACGGCACGTCATGCGCGCGCAACACCCAGAACCCGGCCTCCCGGCGGGAATTCTTGTTGAGACGCGCGACGGACTCGAGCTCGCCCACGAGATTTGTCGCAAAGCCGTGAGAGAAGACACGGGTTTCGCGCAAAGTGAGATCCTGGAGGATGTCCGAGACGTCGTCGGCCCCCTCCTTCGCATCGACACCCGCCACTGAATCGGCCTTGTTTTCACGATCTGCGAGGCGTGCGGAATCGGCATCGGAGGCGCGTTCTGCTCGCGTGTAGACCGTCAACCCACGCACCTCCTGCCCGCCGGAAATCGAATCGGCGTGTATGGAGATGAAGAGGTCGGCTTTCCGCTTCTGGGCGAATTTCACCCGTTCCGTGAGGGCCACGAAGACATCGCTGTCCCGGGTCATTGTAACTCTGTAGAGACCGCCCTCTTCCAGCCGTTTCTTCAGTTGCCGGGCAAAACCGAGAACGATGTCCTTTTCGACCGTACCGATCAGGGAGGCGGCACCGGGATCGACACCGCCGTGACCCGGATCGAGCACGATGAGCGGCCTGTTGTCCTTATTTGGGCCGAAAGCGTCATCTGCGACGTCCGGCTTTCCGGCGACCGGGGCTGCCGCCTCAGTCGAGGCCATGACACGCCGATACTCGTCCCTCTCGACCCGGCTCAGCTCGATCGTGAGAATCTGAGAGCCGTCCTTCGGATGCGCTTCCACGGTCACTGCGGATACGATCGCCGGCTGCGCCAGATCGATCACGACCCGAGACTGTCCGGGCGCGAAAAGCCCGTACCGAAAGGAAGAAATCGCCCCCTCCTTCTTCCGCCCCGTCTCTGCCGGGAGGTGAAAGGCGACCTCCGGCAGGTCCACGATGACCCGGTCCGGCCGTTCCATAAGGAAGGTCTTGGCGGTGACCGCCTTTGAGAGGACGACCTTGAATCGCGTCTTGGAGGGCTCAGCGTCGACTGAGATTGCTGCGGCAATCGCCGGCGAGCGATCAATTTCAGGCGAAACCTGAGGCGCCCTATTGGATTCCGGGGCTGCTGCGACGGTCGCGTGCGCGCAAACAAGCGTCGCCGCCAAAACGACAAAAGCCCTCGCCAACCCCTTGAACGACCGTCCGTGCATCCTGTCCGCCAGTATCAATAGATGCCCCTCCCTATCCCATAGTGCGAGTTTGGTTAATGAACCTCCTGCCTAATCAACGACGTTGATGGCCCGATGTTGCAACTAGGTCACATCGTCCCAGCATCTTGCCAAATGCCCCAATCGATCTGTAATGATCGTGATCCCGTCCGGCATGGCCGAATCTGACGGCGCGCCCTCGCGGAGACGATTGTGTTGATCGATCCCGGAGGCCGACGTCACGCCCAATAGGCTCACGGACAGGCTCATATGGCGTAGTTCCGCCGTTTTTCGCCGATGACCAGCCCCGCTGGTGCATCGTTTTCGAAAGGGCCGTTATCGAATGGTTGCGCAGGCGAAGTCAGATATGACTGTCGTACGAGCACCTTTCGATGCGCGCGATTTGCTTCGCGTTCGCCCAYGTCTGACCCAGTTCGGCATGGTTTCGGCCCGGTTTAACCCAGAATGCGCCCCAACGCGGCGCACGATGGCGATCGATCGCAATCCCCACGCATCACCAGCCCGCCGACTTCTATTCCGGCGCGGCCGCCCGCTTCCAGCGCGGCTTTCGCTCAAGGCCTTGCCACCGGTCGCCATGTCGAGAGTTCAACATGGCAAACAAAATGCTCATCGATGCCTCCCACCCGGAAGAGACCCGGGTTGTGGTGGTACGCGGTCAGAAGGTCGAAGAGTTCGACTTCGAATCCGCTACTAGGAAGCAGCTCCGGGGTAACATCTACCTCGCCAAGGTCACACGCGTCGAACCGTCCCTCCAGGCCGCATTCGTCGAATATGGCGGTAACCGTCACGGTTTCCTCGCGTTTAGCGAAATCCATCCCGATTATTACCAAATTCCGGTTGCCGATCGACAGGCCCTGCTCGAAGCCGAGGCAGAAGCCCAGCGGGAGGAAGAGCAGGAAGAGGAGCGTCGCCGGCACCGTCGCCGCCGCTCCGCACCGAAGAAAGTCGCAAGCGACGACACCGTCAGCGCGGCAGCGTCGGAAGGTGAGACCGACGGCTCTACCGACGATTCTGAAGAATCGGTCACTGAAGCCGGCGCAGGCGCCGAAATCATTGAAATCACCGTCGACGGCGCGACCGAGACGCAGGGTGAGATCGACAGCGACGGCGTCGTATCTGCGGAATCCTCGGACGACGAGTCCGACGAGGATCACGACCAGGATCACGACGACGGCCAGGACGAGGATCACGAGGACGGTCAGGACCAGGATCACGAAGAGGGCGACGAGCCGGAAGAGCACCACGTGGTGGAACAGCTCGKCGGCGGAGACGCGCTCGAGGATGTCCCACAGCGTCCGCGCACGCCCCGCAAACAGTACAAGATCCAGGAAGTGATCAAGCGCCGGCAAGTTTTGCTGGTTCAGGTCGTCAAAGAAGAGCGCGGCAACAAAGGCGCGGCGCTCACGACCTATCTTTCGCTCGCCGGTCGCTACTCGGTTCTCATGCCGAACACGGGTCGTGGTGGCGGCATCTCGCGTAAGATCACCAATGCCGCCGACCGCAAGCGGCTGAAGGAGATCGCACAGGATCTCGAGGTGCCCGATGGAATGGGCATCATCCTGCGCACGGCTGGAGCCTCGCGCACCAAGCCGGAAATCAAGCGCGATTACGAGTATCTGATGCGCCTCTGGGAGAGCGTCCGCGAACTCACCCTCACCTCTTCCGCTCCGGCCTTGGTCTACGAGGAGGGATCGCTGATCAAGCGCGCCA
>NZ_JBFUKD010000054.1:0-10314 GCF_056401005.1 Microvirga sp. P4_G7
GGATAGCCCCAGACGAACTTGAGAAATTCCAGGTTGAGTTTTTCAGGACATCCCTCGGCCATGTCGGGCCGCGTTTGGCCGAAATTCGTCGTTACCCGTTTCAGGACGCGCAGCATGCAGAGCCAGCGCGGGAGATCGAGCCAGATGATGTCGGTGGCGCGCCGCAGGCGGCTTGGAAAGGTGAACGAGTAGTTGCCGTCCATGACCCAGGCCGGCGCTTCGACCAGCCGCTCGACTTTCGTCGCGAACGTGTCATGCGACGTCTCGACCCAACCGGGCGACCAGTACTCGCGATCGAGATGGATCAACGGCAGGCCGAGTTCCTCGGCGATCCGCCGGGCCAGCGTGCTCTTGCCCGCGCCGGGCGAGCCGATCACGAGAATACGGCGCATGCGCGTGCTCTCAGCCGCCAAGTCGCTCGAGGCGTGCGGCCTTGAGCTTGGCGAAATCCTCGCCTGCATGGTGGGAGGAGCGCGTCAACGGCGTCGACGATACGAGCAAGAAGCCCTTGGCGTAAGCCGTCGTCTCGAAGGCCTTGAACTCGGTCGGCTCGACGAAACGGATCACCGGATGGTGCTTTTTCGTCGGCTGCAGATACTGACCGATGGTCATGAAATCCACGTCCGCCGAACGCAAATCGTCCATCAGCTGGAGCACCTCGTTCCGCTCTTCCCCGAGGCCGACCATGATGCCGGATTTCGTGAAGATGGTCGGATCGAGCTCCTTGACCTGCTGGAGCAGGCGGATGGAGTGGAAATAGCGCGCGCCAGGACGGACCGTGAGATACCGCGAGGGCACGGTCTCGAGATTGTGGTTGAACACGTCCGGCCGTGCCGCGACCACGACTTCGAGGGCGCCGGGTTTGCGCAGAAAATCGGGGGTCAGGATCTCGATCGTCGTCTTGGGGCTGCGCGCCCGGATCGCATGGATSACGTCGGCGAAATGCTGCGCGCCRCCATCSGCGAGATCGTCGCGATCGACSGAGGTGATGACCACGTGCTCCAGACCGAGCTTCGCAACGGCGATGGCGACGTTCTCCGGCTCGTGGGCATCGAGCGCCTGAGGCATGCCGGTCTTCACGTTGCAGAACGCACAAGCGCGGGTGCAGGTGTCGCCCATGATCATGAACGTGGCGTGCTTCTTCTCCCAGCACTCGCCGATATTGGGGCAGCCGGCCTCCTCACACACCGTGACCAGCTTGTTCTCGCGCACGATCCGGTTCGTCTCCGCCCATTTGGGAGAGCCTGGCGCCTTGACGCGAATCCAATCAGGTTTCCGTTGGATCGGCTGGTCCGGCCGATGCGCCTTTTCCGGATGGCGCGGGCGGACATCCCTTTTCAGAAGATCGAGAACGACGGCCATGAATGAGAACCTTCTCGCCGGGCGGCATCTGTCATCACAGTGACTTAAGGGTTTCGGCCCTGGTTCGCAAATGGAGATGCCATGATCCAGCCATTCCGCCCCGACATGGGCGGAGGCGGGAGCGTTTCATTCCCGGCCACAAGCAGGGGAAGGGAACCCATGGCTCTGTACCGACAAGAACGAGGGATGCCTCCTCTTCAACTTGTCATCACTGGAGGGCGAATCCCTGTCCCGTATCCCGCCTTACGCGAACTTGTTGCTGCGGGGAAAACCCTTTGGCGGGAGGCGGCCGGCTTCGGCGCGATTGCCGATCCACTCCGTGAGATCGGCTTTGTCCACCGTCCAGGTGCGGCCCGACGTGTCCTTCCAGGTGAGCCCTTCCTTGAGGGTGAAAGCCTTCGCGTCGGAAACGCCGCCGTCCTTATACCGCTGAAGGCGGACACCCTTACCGCGGGTCATTTCCGGAACCTGGCTGAGCGGGAAAACCAGGAGCTTCCGGTTTTCGCCGACGATGGCCACGTGGTCACCCTCCGCGTCCGCACACACCACCGCGATTGCCGGTGCATCCAGGTTGAGGATCTGTTTGCCCTTGCGGGTGTTGGCGATGACATCGTCCGTCGGCACCACGAAGCCGCGCCCGTCGGTGCCCGCGACGAGCAATTTCGTGCCCGGCCGATACGGGAAGGCCGCAATGAAATCGGCGCCCTCGTCGAGATCCACCATCAGGCGGATGGGATCGCCGAAGCCGCGACCGCCGGGAAGCTTCGAGGCGTCGAGGGTGAAGAATCGGCCGTTGGTCGCCACGACGATGATTTTCGACGTGGTTTCGGCGAAGAACGCAGTCTTCAGGCTATCGTCGCCCTTGAACTGCACCGCGTTCGTATCGGCCTGGTGCCCCTTCATGGCGCGGATCCAGCCCTTTTCCGAAACGATGACGGTCACCGGCTCGCGCTCGACCATCGCTTCCGAGAAATCGATGTCAGACGTATCGGGCGCTGCCGCGAACTGCGTCCGACGTTTGCCGAGGGCTGTGTCCTGACCGAACGCCTTGCGGACTTCGCGGATCTGGGTCGAGATCGTCTGCCACTGGATCTTGTCCGATCCAAGCAGCGTCTCAATCGTGGCCTTTTCCTCACGCAAGCTCTTCTGCTCGCGCTTGAGTTCCATCTCTTCGAGCTTGCGCAACGAGCGCAGGCGCGTGTCGAGGATCGCGTTCGCCTGAACCTCGGTGAGCTTGAAGAACCGCATCAGCTCGGCCTTCGGCTCGTCCTCCTCCCGGATGATCTTGATCACTCGGTCAAGGTCGAGATAGACGATCAGCAAGCCGCCCAAGATCTCCAAGCGCCGGTCGATCGCATCGAGCCGGAATTTTGAGCGGCGCACCAGCACCTCGCGGCGATGATCGAGCCATTCGCGCAAGGCCTCGGCAAGGCTCAGGACCTTCGGCACCTTCCCGCGCGACAGCACGTTGACGTTCATCGGAACGCGGCTTTCGAGCTCGGTGAGCCTGAACAGCGATTCCATCAGGATGACCGGATCGACCGTGCGCGAGCGCGGCTCCAGGACGATGCGGATGTCTTCCGCCGATTCATCGCGCACGTCGGCAAGGAGCGGCAGCTTCTTGTCCTGCAGCAATTCGGCGATCTTCTCGRTCAGGCGCGACTTCGGAACAGCGTAGGGGATCTGGGTGACGACGATGTTCCACGTGCCGCGCCCGCCGTCCTCCTTCTCCCAGAGCGCTCGGACGCGAAACGAGCCGCGGCCGGTGCGATATGTCTCGATGATGGAGGCGCGATCCTCGACGATGATGCCGCCTGTCGGCAGATCGGGGCCGGGTACGAAATTCACCAACTGCTCCGACGTCGCGGTGGGATGCGAGATCAGGTAGAGGGCAGCGTCGCAAAGCTCCGCCGCGTTGTGAGGCGGGATCGACGTCGCCATGCCGACCGCGATGCCCTGCGATCCATTGGCGAGCAGGTTCGGAAACGCCGCCGGGAGCACGATCGGCTCCTCGTTGGTCTGGTCGTACGTTTCGCGAAAATCGACGGCGTTCTCGTCGATGCCGTCGAGGAGTAGGCGCGCCACTTCCGTCAAGCGCGCTTCGGTGTAACGCATCGCGGCGGCGTTATCGCCGTCGATATTGCCGAAATTGCCCTGCCCTTCGGCAAGCGGATAGCGCTGCGCGAAATCCTGCGCCATGCGCACCAAGGCGTCATAGATCGATTGGTCGCCGTGCGGGTGGTACTGACCCATCACGTCACCGACGATGCGGGCGCATTTCTTCGGTGCGGACTTGGGATCGAGGCGCAACAGCCGCATGGCGTGCAAGATGCGGCGGTGGACGGGCTTCAGCCCGTCCCGCGCATCCGGCAGCGCCCGGTGCATGATCGTCGACAAGGCATAGGCGAGATAGCGCTCCTCGAGAGCGTCCTTGAGATTGATGTCTTCAATCTCTCCGCCGGAGGGCGGATTGACCGGCTTACCCATTGAACGAAATCCCTCGAAGCGAATCAGTCGTCATGATCAATGCGAACATATCAGAAACAAAGCTAGCTCAAACTCATTAGGCTAAACGTCGCTTGTCGTGGCGAGCGCGATGAAACGGGCGCGTTCCGCCGGCATGGCCTGCCCGCGCGGTTCGAAGACGCTCTGATGCAGGAAGAAATCGGTGAGTGCAAATCCTGCCTTCAGATCCGCCTCGTTCGGGCGGTTTCCCGTCGGCCGGCCGATGAGGAAACCGGGCAGCTTCAGGAGCTTGTTCTTGTAAGGTTCCCCGGCGGAGGAGCTCACTGCCCGTCCGCTCTTCGGCGACACATAGGCGAGATCCTCCGTGCGACCGGTGGCGGCACAGGAGCCCAAGTCCAGCCCGAACCCGAGATCCGCCAGCAAGGCCAACTCGAACCGCACGAAGAGCGCTGGCGCAAGGTCGGCATCGTCGAGATGGTCGACCAGGGCGACAAGCGCCTCGTACAGGTTTTCATGCGGATCGCGTTCCGGCAGGACGCGCATGAAGTGGGACAGGGTCGCAAGACCATAGAGGGCGAGCGGCATCGGGATGAGGCGGGCCGCGCGCAAATCCATGCCCTCTACATGAAAAACACCAAGATGTTCGTCCAGCCGCGCCCGCCAGGTGACCTGGACACCGTTTCCAGGTTGCAGCACCGGGCGCTGGGTCTTCGATCGTCCCCCGTGGACGAGCCCGAGATGGCGGCCGTGGTCACGCGTCATCACCTCGAGGATGACGCTCGTTTCGCCATGCTTGCGGACACCGAGAACGATGCCCTCATCGGTCCATTGCATGGTGGCTCCCTGCCCGCCTTCCTCACCGACTTAATCGTTCCTGCCTGTCTTTACCACAAGCGCTCGCCCCGTCTGAGGGGTGGACAAAACACGTAGTATTTATCCCTAATTCACAGACTGTTACGAAGCATTGTGAATGTCATGTCTGGGCTGGACACTCAATTGCCACGGTTCGTCACCAGCTTTCGCGGGCACAAACACCGCCATGCGGAGTTGTCGAGATTCGAAAAGTTTCAATCGGGATATCATGCGAACTCATTCATTGCTGCTCACGACCACCGCCCTTTCCTTCATCGGCCTTGCGTCGATCGTGTCCGCCGCTCCGGCGCTCGACGTCTCCCCCTCGACCATCCAGCTCGCGCAGGCCGCCCCGGATCAAGATCAGGATCAGCCACGCAGGAGACGTCCTGGAGAGCAAAGACCTGGAGCCGAGGGTGATCGCCCCCAACGCGGGCCAGGAGGGCCTACGCAAGGTCCTGGGCAAGGACGCGGTCCGGAAGGGCAAATGGAGCGCGCACCGCGCCAGCAAAGGCCGGCTTCGGAAATGCCCCCGGCGGGTCGTCCAGGCATGGAACAGCCCGGTCAGCCGAGACCTATGCCCGCAGCGCCGAATGCAGCTCCACAGCCGGAGCGTCCCCGTCCGGGCCCGCCAGCCGAGCGCAGACCTTCAGCGCCCGCTGTAGAACAAAGGGCGACACCGCCTGCCGCTGCGCCTCCCGCTGCTGCAACCCCTCCCGCTCCGGGACCGGCGCAAGTACAGCCAACGCCCGATCGTGGGCGCGCCCGTCCCGGCGAGCCGGGCCGACGCCCCGCAGGTCCGGAAGCCCAACGCCCTGGTCCTGGAGAGCCACCGCAGGCTGCCCCGAGCCAGCCACAGGCGACCCCGGCTCAGCCGCAGGCGCTTCCAAGCCAGCCGCAGGTGCTTCCAAGCCAGCCGCAGGCGCCCCGCCCTGGGACACCGGATGGCCGTCCGCCAGTCGCTCGTCCGGGCGCGCCGATCCCTGGCGCGCCGACACCGGGTCCCGGAATGCCCGGAGCCGGACAACCAGGATTCCAGCGTCCGCCTGCGGAAGGAGCAATTCCCGGACGGCCGGGTGAGTTCGGACGCCGGCCGCTGGAGCAAGGACAGCCGCAGCGGCCTGGAATGCCACCGAACGGACGACCCGGCCCGAGCGGCATCCCAGGCGTTGTTCCGGGCGTTGTTCCAGGCGTTGTTCCAGGCGCTGTGCAGGGATTGGTGCCTGGCGTGTTCCCGGGCGGCAATCTCGATGATATGCGGCGCCAGCGACGCGAGCGGTCCGAAGATGGTGGCCGGAGGGTCATCATCGAGGAGCCGGGTGATCGCACGATCATTCGCGACGGTGGACGCCTCATCATCCGTCATGACGAAAACGACCGGTTCCGACGCAGCTACGGCGATGCTGATTACCGTCAAGAGCGGCGCGGCGACGACCGGATCACCATCTTCCGCCAGCCGAACGGCGCGGAAATCATCACGGAACGCGACGAGAACGGCAATCTGCTCCGTCGCCTCCGGCGCGACCCGGGCGGCCGTGAGGTCGTCCTGATCCAGAACCAGATGCCCGGCCGACCGCGCTTCCCGTATGGATTCCTGCCACGGGACGTTCTTGACCTGCCGCCACCCGTGGTGCGCATTCCGCGCGACGAATATATCGTCGAAGTCGAGGGCGCCTCATCCGAGGATCTCTATGAGGCGTTCTCGGCGCCTCCCCTCGTCCAGATCGAGCGGCCCTATACGCTGGACGAAGTGCGCTACAGCCCGGTCTTGCGAGATCGCGTCAGGCGCGTGGACGTGGACACCATCACGTTCGACACCGGATCGTGGGATCTCGCTCCCGGTCAATACGGCGCACTCACCGGAATTGGCGGCGCCATCAAGCGCGTGATCGATGCAAATCCGAACGAGATCTTTCTCGTCGAGGGCTATACCGATGCGGTCGGCTCGGACGAAGACAATCTCAGCCTGTCGGATCGTCGTGCGGAAACCGTCGCAACCATCCTCAGTCAGAACTTTGGCGTCCCCGCCGAAAATCTCACGACGCAGGGCTATGGCGAGCAATATCTGAAGGTCAACACGCAATCGGCCGAACGTCAGAACCGGCGCGTCACGTTGCGGCGCATCACGCCGCTTCTGCAAGGGCAGCGCTGAAGACCGGTGGGGTTGGGGCGCTCCGCCCTACCAGATGTCATGGCCGGGACAAGCCCGGCCATGACATGAACTTGGGCACTCAGATTGCAATAAGCGATTTGGTGCTCACCACGTTTACCCCAGCGTCGGCAAAAGCCGCATTGTGGCGCGCAATGATCGCGTCTGCTGTCTCACCGCCGAAATCACGTGTGCTGTGGGCGTCGGAGACGACGGTCACTTTGAGTCCGGCTTTCATCGCGCCGGTGACGGTCGCCGCGACACAATGGTCGGTCTGCGCGCCGAGCAGCACGACCTCGTCAGCGCCGTTCTCTGCCACCCAATCGGCGAAGGCCGCATTGCTGAAGGCATCCCCGACGCTCTTGGCGAAGGTAGGCTCGTCCTCGGCTTGGCCAAGACCAGGCCACACCGGCCAACCGGGCGCGCCTGGCGCGAGAGCCGCGCCCTCTGTTCCATCGTGACGAATGAAGGCGATTGGTCGATTCGCAAGGCGCGCCCAATCCATCACGGCCCGAACACGTGCGGCCAAGGCGACTGAATCATGGATCGGAGGGCGCACGACGCCGTCGAACATGCCTGTTTGGAGGTCGATAACGACGAGAGGGGCCGCGGGCGCCGGTTTGCGCTCAAGCATGACTGAATTCCTGCGAGCAGCGAAACCCGCCCGCCTTGTCCTTAGACCCGCGCGACGTTTTAGTGAAGGAGGCGGGCGGTGCCGCGGCGGCTTTCCCTCTCCCAACTTTCGATGACGATGCCATTCAGGCCGGCATCGTGCAGCCTGTCGCTGAGATCGACAAAATGGCGTTCCGAGATTTCTACGTCGATCTGGATCTGGTGATCCTTGATCGGTTCCTCTTCGTCCGCGGCGAGTCGCTCATAGGCCGCCGACATCTCGGCATAGGCGAAAGCCACCGGCATCGTGCGAAAAAGCGTCGAGAATTGTTGATCGAGGTCGCCGGTTTCGAGATCGCGCATCTGGACGAGATATCCGTCCTCGTGCTCACACACTTCGTAGCGCCAATGCCGCCCTTCGGATGCCGTCAGAAGCATTGCTCCCTCCGCTTACTCAACCGTTAAGCCAATGCGAATCGCAGCGTCGCGGTTCCATACGCACAAAGGCTAGTGCATGTCTCGCCAAAGTGGAAATGGTACGGCGCGAAGATCTTGCGAAGCTCTACCTAAGATGGAGGCTGATCACCCCGCGAGTCGGTATCCACTTTTGCTGATTACGCCCTAAGTGTATTGGAAATTCGCGAGAGACCATGCGTCTCAATCGAGCGGTTTCAGCGTCGAAAGCCTACTTCCGCCTGGACTCGGCCACTGATGCGGACCTGAGTCCCATTGCCGAGATCGATGAATCCGTTCCTGCTCGTCCGAAGCCGATCCTCCCGTGAGGGAAGGTGTGGCTTCTTCTGGGTGTGCGTTGTCGAACAGGTGGTCGGCGAAACGGCGAGACCTTCGTGGCTCGGGCCGCTCACCCGGCAATCTTTCGCGAAAGCGGGAGCCGAAACGAGCAAAACGCCGAAGGCAATCGTGATTGAAAGTTTCGTCATCGCGCGATTCATATCACGTGTGCCCCATTGCGTCTCACAGCAGTCCAAGTTCGTCTCACAGCAGTCCAAGTTCGTCTCACAACAGCCCAAGTCCCGCGAGCTCCCGCCGAAGCTCCTCCGGCATCTCGGCGAGATCGCCGGAATCACGCCCGAGATCGCGCGGCGCATCTTTCGCTGCCAGATAACGCCAGCCTTGGAACGGACGGTAAGGCCGCGGCTCGACCGGCACAACAGTGGAATCGAGCACCAAGCGGCAGCGGCTTATCCCCTCCCCATCCGTAAAGGAGCGGATGTCGAGAAGGCTCTGGCGGGCCGCGACATGCCCTTTGATGACCCAATAGAGGGATCCCTTGTCGAGCAACTYGTCGACCCGCTTCGGCATCATGCGCGTCGTGTGGGTCTGCTCGTAATCCCGGCGCATCCGGCGATGCTGCGCACGGTTCTCCTCGATCCATTCCTCGAGGTCCGAGATCGACTCGCAGCCGACGCAAAGCTTGATGAGATGAAGCGGCATGGCCCCTTCAACCACGGATTTCGACGTCGCGAAAGCCTCAGGCTTCCGGTTGGAGGTCCAAGCAGATCAAATGTCGCGGCCCTGAAACGATTCAGGCGCAGCTGCTGGACTGTGCCGTTTCAGGAGCCGCCCATCGATCGCCGCAAGGCCGGCGCCGATCAGCGCCATTCCCATAAAATGCCTCGCATCGAGCCTCTCGCCGAATGCCAACGCACCGAGAACGATCGCGCTGACCGGGATCAGGAACGTAACGAGCAACAGGTTCGTCGCCCCGGCCGACGCGAGAAGGCGGAAGTAGAGGATGTACGCGAGCGCGGTTGAAAGCGCCGCGATTCCGATCAGGGCGGCCCATGTGGAAATCCCCGGCACAGGGAGCTGCCATGCCCGGTCCACGAGGAGCGCGAGGGGCACGAGGATCACCGTCGAGGCGGTCACTTGCCCCGCCGCCGTGACCACTGGTTCGACTCCCATCGCTTTGAACCGGCGTCCGAACACGCCGGCGAGCGCGTACGAGAATGCCGCGGCCAACACAGCGAACTGAGCGAACAGATGGTTGCCCAAACCAGCCAGGAAATCAGGGCCGATCATGACAACAACCCCGATCAAGCCGACGATGACGCCGATCAGCCGGTTTCCGGTCATCTTCTCGTCACGCGTGAGAACATGCGCCACCAACACCGTAAAGAGCGGCGTCGTCGCGTTGAGAATCGAGGCGAGGCCGCTTGCAATGTGCGTCTGGCCCCAGACAATCAGCGAGAACGGGATGACGTTGTTCATCAGGCCCATGCCGAAGAATGCAATCCAGATGCGGCGATCCGTTGGAAACCGCAGCTTTATTGCCCGCATGATTCCATAAAGAAGCAAAGCCGCCAGGCCGACGCGAATGGCCACGATGGTGAGCGGCGGGAGCTCCTTGACGGCGATCCCGGTGAAAAAGAACGAGCCTCCCCACAGCACGGAGAGGACGACAAGCATGAACCATTCGAGCGAATTCATGCTGCGGTTGATGATCGGCTTCATGGCACCTGCCTCGTGGACACTGACCTCCGCTTTGGCCCTCCACGCTGCGTCGTGCACTCCGTTTCTTGCTTCGAGCCTCCTGCCTGGCCGCACTTATTCTTCGGTCGTGAGCGATATCAGGCGTGCGCCCTCAGCGACCTGGGCGCCCTCTTCCGCCGACACCTCGGCAATCTCGCCCGCAAAGGGCGCAACAAGAGCGTGTTCCATTTTCATCGCTTCGACGATGGCAAGCCGCTGCCCCTTCTCAACCCTGTCTCCAGGTTTCACGAAGACCGCGATCAGCTTGCCGTGCATCGGCGCCTTCACGGCGCTCCCAGCATCCATGTGTTCGAGATCGACATCGAACGGATCGAACGGCATCACCCGCGTTTGCCTGCCGTGGGTGAGCACGATGACGC
>NZ_JBFUKD010000055.1:0-10302 GCF_056401005.1 Microvirga sp. P4_G7
GAACGTGCAACGTTGCCCATTGAGGATCGTCGTAAATTCTTGATCAGCAGCGTCGGTGAGCCTGAGCTCTTGCATCAATACAGCCCTCGGAGAATCGATTGATTCTTCACTGCCTCAACGCTACCGCCCGACGTGGGTGCGGGCGCAGTCGCGTTGTTTCCGCGCTGGACAGTCGGTGAGCCGCGGTCTGACGTCGCCCCGGACTGAAGCTTGCCTTTCGAAAGCTTCGACTGGCCCTCTGATCCTCCGCCCGTCGTCGTTTGCGTATCGACGATGATCACCTCTTTCAGGTCCGCCCTGAAATACAGGATCCGCCCGTGTACCTTGTCACGATCGACTGTAACGCGTTCGATCAGCATGTTCTTGTACAGCATCAGGCCGGTGACGATCGAAAATGGCTCTCGTGTTTCCTGGAGCCGCACGATCGCCTGATAGGCTCCGATCAATCCAGCCGTTCCTCCGGGCCGAGATGCTGTCACGGCCTCGAGCATCATCTTCTTCGGACGCACAAACGCATGATCGCTCACATCAGCGCCGAACTCGACGGGGTTGCTTGTGATCTCGAGTTCGGCCTCGTGACTTTCCCTAATCACGACGTCTAGCGGGACAGGGCCCAGAAAGCGCGAAAGTGCAACTGTCATGGCGTCGCCGGACTGGGAGCGTTGACGGAGAGATTGCGCAGTCCATTGACCAGGGCATCGCGCGTTGCGCCGCCGATCGATCCCGGGGAGGCGTTGGATTGCTGGACGTTCACGGTGATCCCACCAACCGCGACATCCGTGTTGTTGTTGGTCGTCGTTGGTCCATTTCCGAGCTTTCCGGCAAAACCTGCCGAAGGTCGCGACGAGAGTGCGGCACCCAGTTCAGAGCCGACCTTGCCTCCTACCGTCGCGCCGGGGCCAGGAGCACCCTGAACTGCGGCTCCAATTCCGGCCAATTCAGGCGGGATCACGCTCCTGACCGCGTCAGTAATTGCGCTCCCCGTGCCCTTCAGGCCATTTACAATACCCTGAGCGATGGAAGTACCGAGTTCGCTCCAGTTGATCGCGTTCCAAGCGGCCTTGATGTCATCCCAGAAGTACGCCGCCGCCGCGGCTCCGACGCCCGCCAGTATGACCGCCCAGCCGACAGGATTGGAAAGCAAGGCAAAAAGCGTCGTAAATGCGCCTGCGACCGCTGGTGCCAAGGCGGTTATCGCTGCGACCAATGCGGGACCGAGCCCCACCATCTTCGCGAGCAGCGCCGTTGCGGTAAGGGCGCCAAAGATGATGATCATCTTGTCGACGAACCCTTGACTTAGTCCCAGGGCCTGTTGAAGCCACACGGAGAAGTCTCCGAGAACGCTCTCATCACCGCGTAAGAATGCGAGAAAATCGTCGAACGCCAAGCCTGCGGCAAGAAGGAGCGTTGTGAGTGGGAACAGGCGCATTAGCAGCAAACCAAGGCCTATGCTCAATGGCTTCCACCAACCACTTTCAACGAGCTTCCGACCAGCCCATAGGAAACGCTCCGCCGACTGCGATGCTCGGATAAATGCCCGTGAAATTCGTGACGCCCAAGCGTCGAGTGTTCCGTTGTCACGCAATCGTTGGATTTCGCCCAAGAGAGCGCTCAACTTGCCCTTGGAATACAGAAACCATCCCGAATCTGCGATCGATCGCTTGAAGCCCTGCCACGCGTCCGAGAGGTTCGACATCAAACCGTTCCAGGTTCGGGACTGCTTGTCCATCGCTCCCGCGAAACGGCCTTCGAAAATATCGGTAAGCGCCTTCGTGATCTCCTTGCCGTCCTTCTTGACGGTCTTGGTCATCTTCTTGCCGTTCTGCATCCAATTGTAGGTGATCCGATCCCCCGCTTTCTCGGATGTGATGCCGAACTCCTTGAGCCGCTCGTTCTCTCCCGTCGACGCATCCGCCATCGCCTCGACGGCAGCGTTGAAGTCTTTCCCCATCGCCGATGCGGCATTCCCAAGGGCCATCAAAGAGCCATTGGTGGGGTCGAGTCCGTATGCCCTCATCTTTACGAATGCGTTGGCAACCTCTTGAAGCTCGTAAGGCGTTTTGACGGCGAATTCCGTGACCCAGTCAAGCGACTGCTTTGCCTTCGCGCTTGTCCCCTCGATTGTTTCGAGGGTGGTGGCAAGCTTTTCGAACTGCGCCCCGGTTTCAATCGAACTACGCGCGAGCGCTCCGGCCATATACCCTGCCAAGCCGCCGGCTGCGACCGCAGCAACCCTCGCGACAGAGGCGAAGGCCGCGAGACGTTGCCTCGTCTGGTCCATAGAAGCCTGAAAACGCTTCAGTTTTTCTTCGCCCTTGATGTCGAATCCCAGAAGGGCGATAAGTTCTTCTATTACCATTTTGGATCTGCTCTTGGGGGGCTGACCGTGCAGTTCATTGTGCTTGCCATTGGCTCGGTCATGACTCTAGCGGGCACCATCGGGCTTTTTGCGAAGAAGCCCTGGAACAGAATCAGGAACACCAGAGACGCAATCACGCTGACGCTGATGGGGATCGTCGTGGTTATCCTTGCGTTCCCCCCGCGAGCCGAACCCACCGTCGACACACAAACAGGTTCTCCGCAAACCAAAGTCTCATCGGATACGGGTACGCCGTTCGAGACACCGATAGTTGCGCCGCAACGTGCCGCCCCAGCATCTCCTCCACCCGTGCCCCATAAGGCTCCGATCCAAGAGGGAGCTTACACGCCGCTCACGAAGGGGAATGCGCCAAAGCTATTTGCGGCATGGGGGAAACCCGGTGTTGACCGTGTAAATGAGGCAGTCCGAAAAGCCGTCGCAATCGCCGCCACGTCGCCCAGGTGCGATCAGGTTGAGATCGGTGGCTATTCATACGAAAAGAGCGTTCCCAAAACGTCGATTGTCGTCTTTGTCGACTGCTCGAATACGGAGCGCTTCTACTTCACCGAGGAAGAAACAAAAGCTGGCAGTTTGGCGGCGCCGATTTCTTCGAAGATCAGTTCCATCAAGGACTCAGCCGCTTTAGGTGGGTGTAAGGCGGTAGCGGAGAAGCAAGTCCGCTTCGCGTCGACAATGGATGTTTCCTACCTCAGTTCGAGCGTTGACCGCCGGCCCTATGGTATCAACGTGGCTCTGGCGTTTGAAGCCAAAAACTCTTTTGGAGCAATGCTTCCGTATGTGGCCTATTGCAATATCACCCCAGACGGAACAGCGAGCCTCATCTCAATCAAAGAGCGCTAACGCTTTTGCTCCGAATTGTGATTCTCTATCGCACTCTGCAGATTGATCGCTTCATGCATGTCGGCCAGATCGTCGTACGAATAGACGGTCCGTAGGTCATGGATCGAGCACATCCCTCGCATCACTGGCATCCAGATCAGCATATCCTGGCCGATGTGGGGGGCGTAGCGCTTTACGAAGCGCTCATCGATGCGGCTGTCTTGCTGGCCATGAGTTTCGCCAGCGGGCCGGAGAAAAAACTTCGGAAGTTCACCTCGATCGAGAAGAACGCCACAAGAAGGAGCGTCCCGGCATCGGGTACCAACTCAGGCTGGTCGACCTGCACGTCGTGCCATGTGCCCTGCCATTGGACCTGAGCCATCTCCGCAAGTTCGCGGATCAGCGAATCGAACCGATCGTCGAGGTTCGTGGCCATGGATCCAAGTGCCGCCAACGCGATTGCGTCGCGGCTCTCGCCTTCCGCTCCGATCGCTCCTACCAGACCAGGTAGACCCGAGCCGACCAAGTTCGCGATGCGACGTCCCATCGTGACGGTCTGCATGGCAGGCATCGGGACGACCCGGAAGACCAGATCACCAATTTTCTTCTCAGCCATGAGCTACGCTCCCAACGAGTAACGGATCGGGTTCCAGGACCATGCATTGGCGAAGATCACCCACTCGCGGACCGTGGCATTCACGCCAAGCTGCCGTTCCGGCGCCTGGATCACATGGGCCTCCGGAGCCGCGCCGCCCTCCCCGTTGCCGGTGTTTCGCACGGCGATCGGAAAGCCTGCTCCGAATCCGCCTGCTCGCGCGCGCCGGAAGTAGTTCTCCAGGGTTGCGTTCATGGGGCTATCTGGCTTCAGCCGAAGCGTGATGTTGACGCTGTCATCGGCCGTGTATGAGACCGTGGCATCGCCGTCGGCACCGACGAGCGGCGTTGCATTGTCGCTGTTCGGCGCGATGGAAATCGCATCGTCGCCTTCCCAGAAGCCGTTCACGGCAAGGCCGTTCACCGTCGCCTGGACATTCTCGAAGCTGTAAACGTAGCTTTTGCCGGCCATAGCTCAGCGCTCCCTTAGAACTGCATGATGAGGCGGGCGGAGGCGTAATGCACCGCGCCTCCGTAGAGGAACTTCACGTCTATCGCCGGGAAGATACGCTGACGACGCTGGGTCGCCGGCACATCCTCGACCCTTTCCACGCTGATCACGTAAGCCGGGCGCAGCTCTCCCGTATCGGGATCTTGGGACTCTCCGATCGCCCCGGCCAAAACGGCCCGCTGCATGACGCCCTCGACGGCACCGACCAGGATCTGGCCACCCTTGTTGGTGTAGGGAATGCGTCCGGGCTGGTTGGCGAGAGTGGAAAGCAGTTCCTCTTCCGTCCGGGCGATCAACCAATCGGCGAAGTGGAGCTCGTCGATGAACCCGCCATCGAGCATCGATCCCTCGACGACCATGTTGATCCCGCCAATGTCGACGTAGACGTTGGCGAAATGCCCGGCGACTGCGGAGAGGCCGATCGCCGGAACAAAGCCCGTCGCGCCTTGCACCGCGGCGCTTGCCTTGTTCGCAGGGGTGATGCCCACGAGCTTCTTGAACTTTGCCGTATACGCGCTGTTGCGCTGATCGAAATCAAACCGTGAAGCGACTGCAATGAGCGCGGCGGCCGGATACTCAGCGGCGGTGGGGTGGTAGAACACTCCGGAGCGCTGACGTTTCGTCTTGTTGCGGGCGGCGACGCTCGTCGTGTTGGCCGGGTTCTCCGTCCCCGCGTCGTTGCTGTCCATCAGGAACAGCTTCGGCTTGGAGTCGACCCAGATCATTGCGTCGTCGATCATGGCCTTGTCGCGGAATTCCGTCGTGAAGGTCATGAAATACCAATCGTTGTCAAACGCGTAGAGGGCGTTCAACTCCGACGTGATCGTTGGTGACGGCGACGCCGCAAAGGTCCCCGGATCGACATAACCGATCTTGATCTGGCGCGGTCGCGGGTTCTGCGAGAACATCGCGTTGGCCGCCTTATAGGCCGACGTCGTGTCGGCCCAGTCGACAGCGACCTCGTCGATCGAGCCATACATCTTCGTGCGCGTCGTCGCAGTGACGGCCGAACCGATGCTGGTCTCGGAGGTGATGATGAGYGGCACACCGAACCCGCGCCGGGTGGCGAAGCGATCGAGTTTCGTCAGGGTCACGTCAACGACGCGACTGTATGGAAGCCTGGCCATCGTCGGCTATCTCCTATGGGGTGATGATTGAAGCTTTGGCGGTGCCGAAGCTGGTTCCGTCATGGTCTTCGAATTCGGCGGAGGCTTCTTCGATGATGTCG
Organism: Microvirga sp. P4_G7; assembly: GCF_056401005.1. Taxonomy (NCBI): domain Bacteria; kingdom Pseudomonadati; phylum Pseudomonadota; class Alphaproteobacteria; order Hyphomicrobiales; family Methylobacteriaceae; genus Microvirga; species Microvirga sp. P4_G7. The sequence continues at coordinate 5,533 of NZ_JBFUKD010000055.1, forward strand.
ACGGGGAAGGCATGGCGCACGACGCCACGAATGAAGAGGTCGAGTTGACAACGGTCTTCCCAGACGCCGTTGATCTGTTCTGGAATCCGCCTGATCGTGGACGCACGGTTCAAGGTCAGCGGGTGCAGGCTCAACAAGGCTGCGCTCGATTGTGCAGCGCTGACGAGGCGCGCGGCGAAGTCGATCGTGGCGCCCTTGGCGAAGACATTGAAGCTCCAAACCCATTCCCATTCTTCAACCGGCACCTGCTCACATGGCTCAGCCGTCGGGGCAGGATTGGGAACGTCCCGGTACTCGATATCATCCGGCCAATTGATACGTTCGGCGCGGATCAGGTTGAGAGTGCCATACGACCCTTCCGGACGCGGGGTGGTTGGGAACGCCCTGATGACTTTCGGAAGCCGCGTGACGCCCTTCACCCAGGCCTGAACGAGGTTAAACAGTTCTGTTTCGGTCACGGATCACGCCCAACGCTGCCTTGGTGTACCCGCCTTCACGCCGCGGCCAGATGTGGAGGATGTGATAGCGCTCGCCCTGCCATTCAAACTCATCGGTGGGGACGCCTGTGTCGTCATCCGATACGCGCAGAGCGGCGCGGGTCCACATCGTCCAACGCACATCGACCACGATCCCTTCCGGAAGGTCCCGGATGTCCTGTTGCGTCGGTGCGTGGACAGCGGCTCTGATCACGTCAGACGATTGCGCACCGTCCACCCACTCGTCATGCGGACCGCTGTAGCTGCCAGCACCCATGAAGTGACGCGTGACGGGCTCGGCCATCATGTCGATCGCGATGGATGCCAACCCGAGAGCTTGCATGATCAGTCCAGCTGATGGGTGACGCGCTGACGCATTTCGCCCGTGTCGATCAGGGTCTTTGATGACCCTTTTCGCTTCACGGTCTCCGGGGCGTTCGCCGGTCCGATGTTCGATCCGATGCTCTGCTGAATATCGCCAACAGCCTTGATGYCGAGGCGGTTCAGTTCGCCCGGCATATCGGCCTCCCCCTTGACGATACGCCGCGCCATGTCGACAGTGAGCCGCTTGTACCCGTCCCGATTATCAGCCATGGCATTGCGCAGAAACGGGCGCTCCGGAATACCGCGCGACGTCCCGAACTCGTTGAAGACCGCGCGCTCCACGACGTCAGCCCCTGCCCTGCCTGCGGGGAAGCCGACCTTGACCCGCTTCGGACCAACGAGGGCCCGCCGCATTCGTGTCACGGCCTTCTTGATCGCCCCCGGGTTCTTGGAGACGATACGGACGTTGAACACTATGAGCCCTTGCGCGGATCTGAAGCGCGAGCCTTCGGCGCATCGTCGCTTTCAGCCTTCAGAACGCCAGTGCCCAACCAGATTTTGACATTGTCGCCATTCTTGACGCTCTCCCACTCCTCGTCGGGAACGCTGATGGTCGATTCTGCCGGCACGGCCTTTCCATTCGGCAGAGGAAGCTCGATGGAATACGTATTGGTTACCTTCATGGAAGAATTCCTCTCAGACGACTGCAACTGGGGGAAAGGATCGGCGCAGATAGCGCAGGAAGCGCCTGCCATAGGCCGTCAGGGCGTATTCGGACTGACTACCGCCCTCGCTACCCCCGGACGATCCAGAGGGGCTGGAGAACGTCGTTTCCACGTCCCCGACTTTCACCCGCGAAACCGGGCCAGACGTTTGAACTGACGAGCCATCGGCAGACGTGATGAGCCCGCCCAACGCGCCTTGCATCACCAGAAGGTGAGCCGTGAGCGCCATCTGAGCGGGCGCGCGATCGTCTTCGATCCAGGATGGACCGACCTCGAGCGCGGCTTCCCCCAGGATGGCCGTCACGGTGGCGTCGGGAACCGCCGCAAACTCAGGATATCGCACCTTGAAGGTCGCGGCGGTCGGAGGCGTATAGGGCACGTGCTATTCGCCCTTCTCACCTTCGGCGACAAACTCCTCTTTCTCCTCGTCGGAGAGAGCGTTGAACTCGTCTGCATCGGCCTTGGTGAGGTTTTCGGCCAATACTTCGTTGCCGCGGACGATGACGAACTTGCCGCCACCCTTATGCTTGGCAACGAGATCGTCCGGTTCGTCATCCGACTTCTTCGCGGCGCCCTTCTTGCCGAAGGAGACCTCGCCCGATTTCTCCCACGCTTTGAGGATCGGATGATCGGGCGTTACGAGGTCGAGATCATCGCTTTCGCCCGGATTGAGGGTCACGGTGACGGGCGCCGCGCCCTTGCCCACGCCGTTCACTTGGAAGGTGCGCGGACCCTTTGCGTTGTTGGTGACTTTCATTGGCTTAGATCCCATCCACGTAGCGCATTGATTTCGGACGGCGGACGTCGACGCCACCGAGACGGAACAGGCCAGGCACCTCGAAGAGGATCGGGCCGTGTTGCCATACCGGCAGGAACCGGAACGGCATTGGGATGTGGAGTTTCACCACCGACGGGTCGCGACGATAGGCGACCATTCGAGCCGTTCCGCCCGCGCCGGCTGTCTCAAGTCCCCAGATGCCGCGGATCGTCAGCGGCTGGCCTGTCTGGCGCGTGTAGATATTGTTCTTCTCGATCCACTCCAGAATCGTCGTCTGGTTGGTGGCATCGATGCGCCGGGTGGAGATGTCCAGGAGTTGCTGATACGGCAGAAGGAGGGTATCCGCCATTTCCGCGCCGAGCGTGCCCGCGAAGATGCCCGTGAGAGCAGCGTTCACGTCAGCCAGGATATTGTCAGGCGTCTTGGTCGACCACGTCGTCGTCGAACCCGTGCCGGTCGCGGCCGCACTGCCCGCGGTGACCGACGCGTTGTTGACGAGGCCGGTGAAGCCCTTCCCAGTGTCGCCGTAGAAGGCGACCCGCTCGATCAATTCCTCCGATGCGCGGCGGGCTACGTTGGCCTTGTCCGCGTTCAGGTTGATCCCGAGCATCTGAGCTTGATTGAGCTCCTCGAGATCGTACCGATAGCCGATCGCGGCCATAGAGACGGCGGTTTGGAATTTCTCTCGGAGGAGCTCTGCGTTCGGGACGTCCTGCGCCTTGCCGTGGAACCATTCGGCCTTGCCGACGCCATCCACGGACATGTAGGTGACGCTCTGGATCCATTCCGGCGCAGAGGTGTCGATCGGGACCAATTGCGGATACTGGATATCCTGGTACCGCGTTTGATAGACGACCGGCTCAATGAGTGTCGCCTRAGAGACGAGGAACGCCAACGCGCGCTGCGGGGCGTCCTTGAGGTGGATGTTCATGTGTCGGAGCCCTTCTTAGCCGAGACGGACCTTCGCCAAGCCCGCACCTGCGGTGGAGCTGTCGAAGATCGCATTGGGGATGGCGGTGTTGCTGGTGGAGACGTTGGTGAAGACACCCGTCGCCGGCACGTAATAGACGGGGTCACCGACGGCGACCGCGACGCTGGCCTGAACCCAGATGACGCCCTTGGTCATGATGGCCGCTGTGTCGTACTGGTCGTACTTGTCGCTTGGACGAACCGGATCGAGGACGGTGATGCCGCGATACTTGGTCGAAGCCGCGGACGGCTTGATCTGGTTGTCGGCGGTGCCTTGAACGGCAACCTTGCCGAAGCCGATTCCGGCCGCGCCCTCGACGAGGCGGGAAATCACGACTTCCGGTTCGGAATTGACGACCATGCCCTCAAGGCCGGCCGCCATCGTGGCGGTATAGGTGGTTTGGACTGCGGGCATTTATGCGGCTCCCTTCGGGTTCTTCCAGGCGTCCTGGTACGAGGACACCATGGCTGCGTGAGCTGAAGCCGAGTCGGTCGCCTTGTGGCCATCGTTCGAAATGATGGCTTGGCGGACCTGATCGGGCTTGGCGTCGACTGCGAGACTGTCGAAGAGGGCTTCGACGTACGCGTCTGCCTTGTCCTTCACGCGTTCATCGCCGAGTTTCTTGGCGACGGTGGCGCGGCGGATATCGGGAATGGACTTGCCGGTCGTCTCGACGCCGTCGGCAATGGCCTTCGACTTCGCGAGGACTTCCGCCCGATCGGCCACGAGCTGATCGAGTTTCGCGTCGTCGAGCTGGTTGCCCTTGAGCTTCTCGATCTCAGCATCCTTCGTGCCGAGCTCCTTGTCTTTCGCTTCGACGACCGCGGCGTGGCTGGTGACCAGCTTGTCGTGATCCGACTGCTTGTCCACAAGCCGCTGCTGCAGCGTTGCGATAACGGTGGCGCCCTGATCAGTTACTTCAATCGGGATGCCATCGACGGTAACCGTCTTGAGCGTCATGGGTTTTTCCTTCTCCGCTTCGTCGCCAATGCGACAATCAGAACCGGCCCGGCCCGCGGATACGATGGCCAGGTGGTTGCCTCGAATGTTGGTTTGCTGCGCGTCGTAAGGCTCGCCCTCAGGCGTCGTTCCCGCTTCCCACTTTAGATCGCAGGTGTAGCCGCACGAAAGTTCGCGCTTGCCGGCCTTGATGGCGTCGATCGCGGTTTGATCCATCAACGTCATCGGGACCCGAACGAACCCGCCGTCCTTGGATACGATGTCGCCAGTCGATCCGACCGAGTACCGTTTCCAATTCTTCGAATTTACAGCCTCTGATGGATGATCGATCGTGATCGGCCGATGGGCGAATGAACCCATGGTGTCTTGGTGAAAAACTTCCGATTCCGGCCGGTAGACACGGACCGTCTCCATTTCGGGCTTGCCGACCTCACTGCCGGCATAGATTTGAACGCCCGTGCGCGCGATCCGAGCGTCACATACGAGATACCCGTCCCGAGTGACGTTGGCGTCGCCCAGGGTGATCGTGTCGAACAA
>NZ_JBFUKD010000056.1:0-10178 GCF_056401005.1 Microvirga sp. P4_G7
GCCTCAGCTTCGGCGCTTTGACCATCACGCAGATCGACTTCGACGGTAACGGAATCGACAATGACGTGCGGATCGACGCCAAGGGACAAAGCATCATCATCTTCAACCTGAAGGCCGCTCTCCTCACCGCCTCGGACTTCTATTTCTAGGTCGTCGAATACTTCTAGGTCGTCGAAGCGTCGGACAATTGAAAAAGGCGGGTCCGAAGCCCGCCTTTTTTGTTGATCAATTGTCCAGGAAGCTTCGGAGCTTTCTGCTCCGCGAGGGGTGCTTGAGCTTGCGCAGCGCCTTCGCCTCGATCTGACGRATRCGTTCGCGSGTSACCGARAAYTGCTGGCCGACTTCCTCCAGCGTGTGATCGGTGTTCATGCCGATGCCGAAACGCATGCGCAGCACGCGCTCTTCGCGCGGCGTGAGCGATGCCAACACGCGCGTAGTCGTCTCGCGCAGGTTCGACTGGATGGCGGCATCGATCGGCAGRAKCGCGTTCTTGTCCTCGATGAAATCGCCGAGATGGSAATCTTCYTCGTCGCCSATSGGSGTTTCGAGGGAGATCGGCTCYTTGGCGATCTTGAGGACCTTGCGSACCTTCTCGAGCGGCATTGCCAGTTTCTCGGCCAGTTCTTCCGGSGTCGGCTCGCGRCCRATCTCGTGCAGCATCTGRCGYGATGTGCGGACGATCTTGTTGATCGTCTCGATCATGTGCACCGGAATTCGGATGGTGCGCGCCTGGTCGGCGATCGAGCGSGTGATCGCCTGCCTGATCCACCACGTGGCGTAGGTCGAGAAYTTGTAGCCGCGRCGGTACTCRAACTTRTCSACSGCYTTCATSARRCCGATRTTKCCCTCCTGRATSAGATCCAGGAACTGCAGGCCRCGGTTGGTGTACTTCTTGGCGATCGAGATCACGARCCGAAGGTTCGCCTCGATCATTTCCTTCTTGGCCTGCCTCGCCTCGCGCTCGCCCTTCTGCACCATCATGACGATGCGGCGGAACTCCTGGATTTCCAGGCCGGTTTCGGAGGCGAGGTTGTGGATCTGCTCGCGCAGGTCGTGGATCTGGTCCTTCGCCCTGGCGACGAAGTCCTTCCAGCCCTTGCCGCCGAGCTTGGACACCCGCAGAACCCATTTCGGGTCGAGTTCCCAGCCCTGGTAGTGCTTGAGGAATTCCTCGCGGGCGACGCCGTGGCTCTCGGCCACGCGCATCAGGCGGCCTTCATGGGAGATCAGGCGCTTGTTGATGTCGTAGAGCTGCTCGACGAGCGCCTCGATGCGGTTGTTGTTCAGCGAGAGCGACTTGACGCTGGTGACGATGTCGCTCTTGAGCGTCTTGTACTTGCGCTCCTGAGCCGGAGTCAGCTGCTTGTTCTGCAGGCGCTGCTCCACGTGCTCCACCTGAAGGCGGCGCAGCTTCTTGTAGTTGTCGGCGATGGAATCGAAGGTTTCGAGAACGCGCGGCTTCAACTCGGCTTCCATGGCCGAGAGAGACACGTTGTTCTCCATGTCGTCGTCGTCCATCTCGCCTTCGGGCGGGGTGACGCCGTCGCCCTCTTCGGCGGCCGGCTCCTCCTCGCCCTCGCCGAGCTCGTCGACCTTGGGCGCCCCTTTGCCGTCCGGGCCGGCATAGGTCGCCTCGAGATCGATGATGTCGCGCAGCAAGACGCGGCCTTCGACGAGTTCGTCGCGCCAGATGATGATGGCCTGGAACGTCAGCGGGCTCTCGCAGAGCCCGGCGATCATGGCTTCGCGGCCAGCCTCGATACGCTTGGCGATGGCGATTTCGCCCTCGCGGGACAGGAGTTCGACCGAACCCATCTCGCGCAAATACATGCGCACGGGATCGTCGGTCCGGTCCGTCGGCTCCTTGGCCGTCGTCTCGCGGACGGCCACGGCCCGGGCCGGGGACGCCTCGACGAGCTCGCCGCCCTCGGTTTCCTCTTCCTCGGCCTCTGCCTGACCTTCCTCGGTCTCCTCGGATTCGACGACGTTGATGCCGAGCTCCGAGAGCTGGCCCAGCACGTCCTCGATCTGCTCCGAGGAAAACTCCTCGGAGGGCAGCACCTCGTTCAGTTCGTCATAGGTGACATAGCCGCGTTTCTTCGCGAGCTTGACCATCCGCTTGACCGCGGCATCGCTGAGATCGAGAAGCGGCCCGTCGGTCTGTTGCTCCGGAGCCGCTGTCTCGCCTTCGTCCCGTTCGGTTGCCTTCGTCGCCATTCTTCGCTCTGCTCCGGCGTATGTTGGCAAAAAGCCAGTAATACGCGAATGGGCGGAGAAGCGGAGCCGCTTCACCACCCGAATAGAATTCCGCTCATAAACGCCCCGTCACTTGACGGACCGTTAACCCCGGCTCCAATCACGAGCCATTGGAGATCCTCGCCGCCCTGAGCGCCTCGCGTCCGAGGCGTCATGGGTCGCGGTGAACAACCCCACTATCCAGATCGGCCTCCGCCCCCTCGACCGAAGACAATTGGTTTTGGACCTCTCGCAGCCAGGCGAGATTGGCCTCGTTGTCTTCTTCGGCAAGCGCGCGTTCGGCAGCCCGAAGTTCGCTATGTAACGTGCGTGCGCGGCGATGCAAGGTGATTGCTTGCCTCAATGCGTCCTCAAGCCGCAAGGAATCCGCGTGCGGGTCGAGGATCCATCGGTCGCCGGGTCGGACCAGCGCCAATAGTCGCTGCGCCGCCTCGGCGAGTCCGGCCCGGTCGAGACGGGCTTGGATCACGGTATCGTCGACAGGCTCCCCTCCAGCAAGTCCGTCAAGGAGCAGCCGACGGATCAGTTGGGAGTTTTGCCCTTCAAATTCAAGATCCGCAAGGATTTCTACGTGATTGTGAAGGAGTTCCGGATGTTTCAGGAACGCGCACAGGATCATCGCCTCCCTGGGCGATCCCATGTTCGCTCCCGTGAAAAGGGGGCTCCGGGCAAGGAGCGGACTGACGCTCAGGCGGGCATTCGGGGTGGTCGGTGCCGGGCCTCGCCAGTCCCTCTTTCCCCCTCCTTCGCGACGGCCGGAGCGCCCGGAACGCGAATCCGGACTGAGGGCGGAAAGCCGCGCCTCCACCTCTTCCCGGTAGTATCGCTTGAGCGTCTCGTCGCGAATCAGTGCAAGTGATTCGCGCAGCCTCCGCTCCATTGCCGCCCGTCGTTCGGGGGTATCGAGCGGGCCGGCTTCGAGTTCGCGTGCCCAAAGAACGTCCACGAGCGGCCGTGCCCCCGATAGAACCCGCTCGATCGCCGTCGGGCCGYCGGCGCGCGCGAGATCGTCCGGATCCTGCCCCTCAGGCAGGATCGCGAAACGTAAGGACTTGCCGGGGCTGAGGTTGGGAAGCGCGGTATCGAGCGCCCTGAACGCCGCCCGCCGGCCGGCCTTGTCGCCGTCGAAGCAGAGCGTCGGCTCGTCCGTGAGGCGCCAGAGAAGCTGAAGTTGGTCTTCGGTCAGCGCCGTGCCAAGCGGGGCGACCGTGTGAGGAAAGCCCGCGACCGACATGGAAATGACGTCCACATAACCTTCGACGGCGATCACGGTGCCCCGGTCATGCGCAGGACCGCGGGCGAGATGGTAATTGTAGAGGAGACGCCCTTTGTTGAAGAGCGGCGTGTCCGGCGAGTTGAGATATTTCGCCCGCGCGTCGGCGCTCATGGCCCGGCCGCCAAAGGCGATCACCCTCCCCCTGACGTCGCAGATCGGGAACATGACCCGGTCGCTGAAGCGGTCATAGGGGACTTTTACGTCCTCCCCCGAATAGAGCAGTCCCGCCTCGATCATCATGTCGAGCGAAATGCTCTTTCCGGCCAGATGATCCCTGAGGGCATGCCGCTCGGGCGGCGCGTAGCCGATGCGAAACCGCGTTTGCGTATCGGCGCTGAGCGAACGGCCGGCGAGATAGTCCCTCGCCTTGAGGCCGAAGCGACCCTGCAACGACGCCTCGAAGAATTGGGTCGCCAACTCCATGACATCGTAGAGGTTGTTGCGCTTGACCTCGGCGATCTGGTCTTCCCGGGATACGGTCGGCAGCGCGACACCGGCCTCCGCCGCGAGCCGTTCCACCGCCTCGGGAAAAGTCAGCCCCTCGGTCTCCATGAGAAACGTGAAGATGTCGCCGTGCTTGCCGGAGGAGAAGCAATGGTAGAACTGCTTCTGGTCGTTCACATAGAAGGACGGCGTCTTCTCCGCATTGAACGGCGACAGCCCCCTCCATTCCCGGCCGGCCTTCTTGAGACGCACACGCTTCCCCACCACCGCCGAAGCCGGCAGGCGGGCCCGGATCTCATCGAGGATATTGGGCGGGTAGCGCACGCGATTTCCTGAGTGGCCCTCCGAGTTTAGATCGGGGCGGACAGGCCGCAAGGTAGTAGCGGTTGGGAGCCGGTTGCTCAAGGGGCAGGCGCCATCGGCGGATACCGACCTGCATTGTCATCCCTGTGCCGGTGGCTCCATTTCGAGGTGCGTGCCGTTTCTCCGATCGAGGCGGCGGGACAAGTCGAGGTAGCCGGGACAAGCCCGGCCATGACGCGGTTTCCGTCGAGCAATGTCCGCCGGCGGCCGTCTTATCACGACGCCCCGTCATTCCGAGTTCCGCTGCGGGGCCCGGAATGACGAGCGAACTGCTCTCACCCCTTCGGCAAAAGCTCCTTCACGAGCCCGCTCGCCTTTCCGAAATCCATCTTCCCGGCGTACTTGGCACGCAGGGCTCCGACCACCTTGCCCATGTCCTTCATGGACGCGGCGCCAGTCTCGGCGATGGCGGCCTCGATGGCGGCCTTCGTCTCGGCGTCGTCCATCTGTTTGGGCAGGAACGAGGCGATGATGTCTGCTTCTTCCTTTTCCTGCTGGGCGAGCTCCGGGCGACCGCCCTGCTCGTACATCGTGATCGATTCCTGACGCTGCTTGATCATCTTCTGCAGCAAGGCGAGAATTTCGTCCTCGGTCGACTGGCCCCGACCGGCGCCGCGAGCCTCGATGTCCTTGTCCTTGAGCGCCGCCTGGATGAGCCTGACAGTCCCCAGTTTGCGCTTGTCGCCGGCCTTCATGGCCTCCTTCATTTCGCTCGTGAAGCGTTCGCGCATGGTGCATCTCCTTGTGATGTGGGCGCTTGAGCGTTGACGTGACGCCAGCGGCCCCTTAAGTCACCGTCAATACGGTTTCGAGGCTGCCACTGCGGCCCGCTCAAGCGCGGCCCGTTGGGCTGGGACTTAAAGAGATCAAGACGATGCTGCAAGACAAACACGCCGAGGGGCTTTCCTCCAGCGGCTGGACGGAGCCGCGCGCGACCGCCGTTCTGGTTCTTCAGGACGGCACGGTGCTCGAAGGGTTCGGGATCGGAGCGGTCGGCGACGCGACCGGCGAAGTCTGCTTCAACACCGCCATGACGGGTTATCAGGAGATCCTCACGGATCCCTCTTACGCTGGCCAGATCATCACCTTCAYCTTTCCTCATATCGGCAATGTCGGCACCAACGAGGAAGACATCGAGAGCGTCAACGCCGCTTCGTCCTCAGGCGTCCGCGGCGCCATCCTCGGCGCACATGTCACGGACCCGTCGAGCTGGCGCGCCACGCGCCACCTCGATTCCTGGCTCAAGGCCCGCGGCATCGTCGGGTTGACCGGAATCGATACCCGCGCCCTGACGGCTTTGATCCGCGAGAAGGGCATGCCCAACGCGGTGATCGCTCATGACCCGAACGGCCTGTTCGATCTCGAAGCCTTGAAGCTCAAGGCGAGCGCCCTCCCCTCCATGGATGGCCAGGACCTCGTGCCGCTCGTCACCAGCGCCCAGCGCTTCGATTGGGACGAGACGACCTGGACGCTCGGTGAAGGATATGGCCATCAAGACCATCCCAAGCACCACGTCGTCGCCATCGATTACGGCGTGAAGCGCAACATCTTGCGGCTTCTCGCACGTGCCGGCTGCAAGGTGACGGTGGTCCCGGCCACGGCGACCGCCGACGAAGTACTCGCCCTCAAGCCGGACGGCGTTTTCCTGTCAAACGGACCGGGCGATCCGGCGGCGACGGGTCAATATGCCGTGCCGACGATCAAGGCGCTCCTCGACCATAAGGTGCCGACCTTCGGCATCTGCCTCGGCCACCAGATGCTCGGGCTCGCCGTCGGCGGGCGCACCAGGAAGATGCATCAGGGCCATCACGGCGCGAATCACCCTGTGAAGGACAAGACCACCGGTAAGGTCGAGATCACATCGATGAATCACGGTTTCGCCGTGGACCCCGAAAGCCTGCCGGCTTCCGCGGTCGAGACCCATGTGTCGCTTTTCGACGGTTCGAATTGCGGTATCGCTCTGACGGACCGGCCTGCCTTCTCGGTGCAGTATCACCCGGAAGCCTCGCCCGGCCCGCAGGATAGCCACTATCTCTTCGACCGTTTCGTGAAGATGATCGAGGACAACAAGGCGAATAGCCAAGCTTAGGCCGGACGGGGCAAAGTGCCCCGCGGCCGTCGCCTTTCAACCTTACAGAATTTAGTTTGAGGTTGCTGTCGCTTGCTTTGTGCGACTACGCACCCGCGACAAAGGCGGGCATTGCTTTTTGGCCCCAAATCACGTTAAGCGTATCTTAATTACAAAATTCAACGATACTCGCTTGGCTGTGGGGGTTTTCTCCAATGTCTACCAAAGTTGCCGCGGACCAATTTTCGCGCCTGCATAATCTCTTCACGTTTCATCTCGGCGTCGCCGTCGGCCTGGCCTGGCTGACKTCCATCTATGCCGCATTCTACGCGCCATGGGTTCGCAATATCCGCCCGCTGATCGACCCCTCGTATTCCGGGCATGTCGAAAGCACCTGGTCTTTCCTGTTCGCCTTTCCCGTGGTGCTCACCGTCGCATGGATCATGTCCGTCTCTGGGCGAGAAATCTTCCGGCGGCTGCGCATGCTGAAGAACGAGACGATCGAGTTCATCATCGCCGGCGCGCTCGCATTCGGCGTTTTTTATCTCGCCATCGACCGGGCCGTGACGGCGCTTCTCCTGGCTGCCTGAGTTTCGCTTTCCCGATCGCGCTCCAGGACCTCGCCCAAACTTCGCAACCATGATCAACTCCGGGACTCTAACGTGACGGTCTAGGAGTGATCCATGCTGACCAGAACGAAGACACGTCTCGATTACGGCCGACGGGTGGAACGGGTGATGGCGTACATCGCCGATCATCCGGACGGCGACCTGTCGCTCGAAAAGCTCGCGGACATCGCCTGTTTTTCGCCGTACCACTTTCACCGGATCTATCGGTCGATTGCGGGTGAGACGGTCGCGGAGACCATCCGTCGTCTGAAGTTGTTCCGGGCTGCTGGGGAACTCGCCAAGTCGGCCTATCCCATCGAACGCATCGCGCGCCGCGCCGGTTATTCATCGGTCGAGGCCTTCACGCGGGCATTCGGGTCCGACCACGGCGAGCCTCCCGGCGCGTTCCGGGCGAGGTTCACTCCTTTTCAACCCTTTGGAACAGGAGACGACATTATGATTCCCGTCACAGTGAAAGACTTTGAAGGCGTGCACCTCGCGGCGCTGCCGCATCRCGGCAACTACCTGGAGATCGGCAACGCCTTCGGCCAGCTTGGCGTTTGGGCGAGCACGCATGGCCTGTTTGATCGGCCGCGCCGGATGATCGGTGTTTATTTCGACGATCCAGCGACGGTGCCCGTGTCGGAACTGTGTTCCGAAGCCGGTTTGGAAGTCGACCCGGCGACACCTCTGGGGCAAGGCATGACCATGCGCGAACTCCCGCCGGGCAGGATCGCAACCATCCTCTACAAAGGCCCCTACACGGGCCTCGAAGAGGTCTATCACCAGCTCTACAACGGTTGGCTCCCGGGGAGCGGCGAAGAAGCCAGCGACCAGCCGGCTTTCGAGATCTATCTGAACACACCGCGTGACGTTCAACCTTCCGAGCTGCTGACGGAGGTGTGCCTTCCCTTGAAGGGATAGGGCGTCGAACGGCGTGACGCGTCCGTCAGAACCGCCTTCCGCGAGGAGAGCGGTTCTTTCTTTTGGAGATCAACGAAGTGTCGATGCACTTGATGAATCGGGGACATGCGCCGATACAGTCAGAAGGGTAATCGCCGAGGGCTTTCTCCTCGAACAGCAAACGATGGAGCTCTTCGCGTGCACGTGGCGAAATTCAACTCGATCGGCCGACCGGCCGGAGCCGCCCTTTCATGAATTGGCGCGATTACTGGAATCAAGACACGCCGATCTATGTCAGCGAACGACACAAGCTGTTGCATTATCGGCAAGTGGCGAGTGATTGTCTCGACCTGATCGTTTCACCACGATCGGTCGTACTCGATTATGGCTGTGGCGAAGCGCTGTTTGCCGACAAGGTCGCAAAAGGCTGCGCCAAACTCTATCTCTGTGATGGCGCGCCGCTGGTGCGCGAAAGACTCGTCGAGCGATTCGGCAAGCAGCCTCGCATCCAGGTCCTCGCCCCCGAAGAGATGGACAGTCTGCCGGACAATTCGCTTGATCTCGTCGTGGTGAACTCGTTGCTGCAATATCTGATGCTCGAGGAATTGCGGCGACTCTTGAAAGTCTGGCGCACCAAATTGAAGGACGATGGCCGGCTCGTGCTGGCGGACGTTCTTCCGCCTCACCTCAGCCCGGTGACGGATGCCAAAGCCCTGCTCTCATTCGCATCGCAAGGCGGCTTTCTGCTGCCGGCCCTGCTCGGTCTGGCCCGCACGGCCTTCTCCGATTATCGGAAGGTCCGCGAGGAAGTCGGCCTCTCCGATTACAGCGAGGAAGAACTCGCCGATCTGGTGAGCGACGCGGGCTTCAGCCTCGAACGTCAGCCCCGTAACCTGGGTCACAACCAGGCGCGCATGACATTCGTCGCTCGCCCGCGCTGACGATCAGATCGAACGGGCCGCTTCCGGCCGCGGGCGCGGCGAAGACCGCATTCGAAGCAACGCAAAGAGGATCAGCGCGCCGACTTCGCAGAGCGCAGCGCCCCAGCCGATGGCGGACACTGATACGTGCCGCACGATCAGCGCGCCGAGCGCCGCTCCCGCAGCCGAGCCGAAATAGAGCGCGGACGTGTTCAACGATACGGTGATCGGAGCGAGCGTCGGATCGAGCGTCACGACGCGGGCCTGCTGGACGGCGGCGAAGGACCATGACAACAAGCCCGAGACGACAAGGCCGATCACGATGGCGGTCACGCCCACGGCCGTCGTCCCGAAGCCTGCTCCGAAGGAGAGCAAGCCGAGCGACGCGATCAGCAGAATGAGTGCGATGGTCAGGTACCGCTCCCGATTCCAATGATCCGCCGCGTGGCCGCCGATCATGTTGCCGAAGAAACTCGCGACGCCCAGGAGAAAGAGAATTCCAGCAAGCTCGTGGTTCGCCAACGTCAAGGTCGCCTGCAGAAAGGCGCCGATATAGGTGGTCACGATGAAAGGCCCGGCGACCGCCGTCATGGTGAGGGCGAGCACCGCGATAACATCTCGCCGCTTCGCGACGGCAAGACGCCGCCGCATGGGAATCGCGACGAGTCCCTCGCGACGCGGCAATACGGCGAGCGTGCCAGCGAGAGTCAAAGCGGCGATCAAGGCTACGCCGACGTAAGCTGCGCGCCAGCCTATGTGAGCAGCGAGCACCGTGCCTGCCGGGACACCGGCCACGAGCGCGAAGGTCATGCCGCCATAGACGAGCGAGACGGCACGTCCGCGATGCTGCGCGTCGAACGAGGCGGTGGCATAGGCGATGGCGGCCGGCATGAACGTACCCGCCAACATGGCCAGCACCATGCGCATGATTCCCAGCCAGAAAAAGCTCGGCGTCGCGGCGGCAAGGAGGTTGGCGACAACGTAGCCACCCATTGTCCAGGCGATGAGGCGTCTGCGCTCGACACCTGACGTGACGATGGTCAGGATCGGCGAGCCCACGGCATAGGTCAGCGAAAACAAGGTGACGAGAAAACCGGCGGTCGCCACGGAAACGTCGAGGTCCGCGCAAATCCAAGGCAGAACACCGCCGAGCATGAAGCCTTCGGTGCCGACGGCGAAAGCCCCAAGAATCAGGGGAAACAGAAACACTGGCATCTGGTTCTCCACCAGTTCAATATTTATTGGACTGATGCGCCTGCCGCCGCCATTTGTCAATCAGTTCATCAAGTGTTGAACTGATCAGGCCCGATCATTATCATTCCCTGATGGCGAAAGAACTC
>NZ_JBFUKD010000057.1:0-10067 GCF_056401005.1 Microvirga sp. P4_G7
CTGCACCTTCTGCGTCGTGCCCTATACGCGCGGCGCCGAGATGTCTCGCCCCGTCGCCAAGATCGTCGACGAAGCCCTGCGCCTCGCCGATGCGGGCGTGCGCGAGCTGACCCTGATCGGGCAGAACGTCAATGCCTATCACGGGGAGGGGCCCAACGGCGCGGTGTGGTCGCTCGGGCGCCTGCTGCACCGGCTCGCGGAGATCCCGGGCATCGTGCGGCTGCGCTACACGACCAGCCATCCGCGCGACATGGATGACGATCTGATCGCGGCTCATGGCGACCTGCCGGCGCTGATGCCCTACCTCCATCTGCCCGTCCAATCGGGATCGGATCGCATTCTCGACCTCATGAACCGCAAGCATACGGGCGACGATTATCGCCGCCTGATCGAGCGCTTCCGTTCGGTTCGCTCCGATATCGCCCTGTCGTCCGATTTCATCGTCGGCTTTCCCGGGGAGACCGACGCGGATTTCGAGGACACRATGCGCCTGGTGGAGGAGATCGGCTTCGTCAGTGCATTCTCGTTCAAATACAGCCCACGGCCCGGAACGCCCGCGGCCGAAATCGCCGCGCAGGTTGCCGAAGATGTGAAGTCCGAGCGCCTGATCCGTCTGCAAAACCTGTTGGAAACCCAACGACAGGCTTTCAATCTCGGAACCGTTGGCCAGACTCTGGACGTTCTCTTTGAGAAGCCCGGTCGCCATCCGGGTCAGATCAACGGCAAGACGCCTTATCTGCAACCGGTGCAGGTCGAGACCGATGCCGTGACGATCGGCCAGATTGCGACCGTTTTGATCACTGGGAAGAGCTCCAACAGCCTGTTCGGAGCATTGACCGAGGCCGGCGGACGCGCGGCGGCCTGACAGGAGGCGTCATTTGAGGCCAGCGGACAGCATGACCGCACGAGCGCAGAAGGGGCGAAATACCGCCAGTCTCCATCCGGGCGTCGACGAAGAGGCCGAGATCATCCTGACTTTCGAGGACAACCGCCTGGCGGGTCTCGTCTTCGGACAATACGATCAGAACCTGGCCCATCTGGAACGCCGGCTCGGTGTCGTGGCGGTCGCCACCGGCAACCGCGTCACCCTCAAGGGCTCGCCGGAATCGACCGAGCAGGCCCGGCGCGTCCTCGAATCCCTCTACGACCGGGCCCGCCAGAGCGCCATGCTCAGCCCCGGCGACGTGGACGGGGCCATCCAGGAGAGTACGCTCCAGGGGACGCTCTTCCCGAGCGAGGAGCCGACGATTCCAGGGCTCACCGCCTTCGACCAGATCGCCACCCGCAAACGTGGGCCGGTCCGGGCCCGCAACGCCGCGCAGAATGCCTATATCAAGGCGCTCAAGCAGCACGAACTGGTCTTCGCGGAAGGTCCTGCCGGCACCGGCAAGACCTGGCTCGCCGTCGGCTACGCCGTGTCGCTCCTGGAGCAGGGTAAGGCTGAGCGCCTGATCCTGTCCCGTCCCGCCGTCGAGGCGGGCGAGCGCCTCGGCTTCCTGCCGGGCGACATGCGCGAGAAGGTCGATCCCTACCTGCGTCCGATCTATGACGCGCTCTACGACTTCATGGAGGCGCGCTTCGTCGATCGTGGCCTGCAGACGGGGATGATCGAGATCGCGCCGCTCGCCTTCATGCGCGGACGCACGCTCACCAACGCGGTCGTCTTGCTGGACGAGGCGCAAAACACCACCTCCATGCAGATGAAGATGTTTCTGACGCGCCTCGGAGAGGGATCGCGGATGATCATCAACGGCGATCCGACTCAGATCGACTTGCCGCCCGGCCAAAAATCCGGGCTGATCGAGGCCRTCCGCATTCTCGAAGGGGTGGAGGGCATCGCCCGGGTCACGTTCAAGGAGCAGGACGTCGTTCGTCACGATCTGGTGCGCCGTATCGTGACCGCCTATGAGGGGGATCATCGTTCGAATCAGGATGGACAGGGGCGCAGGACGTGATTGAGTTCGACATCGTGGCCGAGGCGGGCGACTGGTCCCGCCTCGACGGGGCGGCGGCGCTTGCGCTGAGCGCCGGTCAGGCCGCGGCGGCGATCGCCGGGCAGGCGCAGGCGGGTCTCGAGGTCAGCCTGCTTCTGACCGACGACGCCCATATCCAGGACCTCAACAAAGCGTGGCGCGGCAAGGACAAGCCGACCAATGTCCTTTCGTTTCCGGCTCCAGCGCCGCCAGGAAACTTGAGCAGAAACTTGGCAGGAAACTCAGGTGCTAACTTAGGCGGGAACTTGGCTGGGAATTTTGGCCCTCGCCATCTCGGCGATATTGCCTTAGCCTACGAGACGTTGGTGCGAGAGGCAGAGGCGGAATCGAAGCCGCTCGCTCATCATTATGCCCATTTGATAGTCCATGGTGTCTTGCATCTCCTCGGCTACGACCACGAGGTCGAGGCGGAGGCGGAAATCATGGAAGCCCTAGAGGTCAAGGCGTTGGCCACACTCGGCATCGACGATCCTTACCGTGACATGGCAGCTTGAACGCGACCCGTTCGGCTGAAAACCGACTGCAATGAATGACGATCGAAGTCGCAACGAACGCCCCGCCCGGTTATCGCCGGAGAACGAGGGTGTTCGCGACCATTGGTACGACCGGTTCCTCATCCGTATCGGCTTGAAGCATCGCGATTCGATACGCCACGACCTCGAGGACGTGCTCTCCGAGGCCGTTGCCGATACGGATTTCTCGCCCCAGGAACGGGCGATGCTGAAAAACGTCCTCGGCTTCCACCGGCTCCGCGTCGAGGACGTGATGGTGCCGCGCGCCGACATCGTCGCGGTCGCGTCCGAAACCTCCCTCGGGGACCTGCTCAATCTCTTCCGCACGGCGGGTCATTCGCGTCTTCCGGTCTATGGGGAAACCTTGGACGACCCGAAGGGAATGATCCACATCCGCGACTTTCTCGACTACATCGCCGCCCGTTCGGACGCGCGCCCGAGCCGCCGCCGCAAGGCCGGCGATGATGCCGTTCCGGCGGCGCCGAGCCTGATTCGCGTCGATCTGTCGATGACGCTCGCCGCCGCCCAGATCCTGCGGCCGGTGCTGTTCGTGCCGCGCTCGATGCCGGCGCTCGACCTTCTGGTGCGCATGCAGGCGACGCGGACCCACATGGCCCTCGTCATCGACGAATATGGCGGCACGGACGGCCTCGTTTCGATCGAAGACCTCGTGGAAATGGTGGTCGGCGACATCGAGGACGAGCACGACGACGCCACCACGATCACCATCATGGAAGGGGCCGACGGCACCTTCATCGCCGATGCGAGGGCGAGCCTCGACGAGGTCAAGGAGACCCTCGGGGTCGATCTGACCGAGGAAGAGGATGCCGAGGACATCGACACCATCGGCGGGTTCATCGTGACCCTCGCCGGCCGCGTGCCGTCGCGTGGCGAATTGATCGCCGGTCCGGGCGAGCTCGAATTCGAGGTCCTCGACGCCGATCCCCGTCGCCTCAAGCGCCTGCGCATCCATCGCCGCAGCACGCCCCCGAACGGCGGAATGACCCTGCCGTCCCCGGCCAACAACCCGCCACCGGAAAGCACCGCCGCTGAATGAGGACACTGGTCGACCGCGTCGTCCGCCTGCGAGGATGGCGGCGATGGCTCGCGGCCTTTGCGGCCGGCGCCGTCGGCGCTCTCGCGATGCCGCCTTTCGGCTTTCTGCCAGCTCTGTTCCTATCGCTGACACCGGCCATCTGGCTCCTCGACGGCACAGCCGCCGGAGGTGATTCCATCACGCGGCGGAGCCTCCAGACGGCCGCCGTGATCGGGTGGTTTTGGGGGTTCGGCTATTTCGTCGCTGGCTTGTGGTGGCTCGGCGCGGCCTTCCTGGTCGAGGCCGACCAATTCGCCTGGGCGCTGCCGTTCGGCGTGCTCGGCCTGCCCGCGCTCCTCGCTGTTTTCGCCGCCTTCGGTTTCCTCCTCGCCCGGCTGCTATGGACGCGGGATGCGACGCGCATCCTCGCCTTCGCCTTCGGTCTCACGGTCAGCGAGTGGTTGCGCGGCCATCTCTTTACGGGTTTTCCCTGGAACAACCCCGGCATGGCGCTCGGCCAGAACCTGTGGCTCATGCAGGCGGCCTCGGTCGTCGGCCTCTATGGATTGACCATCCTCGCCATCCTCATCGGCTCCGCGCCGGCGACCTTGTGGACCGGACGCACCGGACGCGCCCGTTGGCTCGCACCCGGTCTCGCGGCGCTCGCTCTCGCCGCGATGGCGCTCTTCGGGGCAGCCCGCGTTCCCGTCGAACCGGTTCCGGTCGTCGACAACGTGATGCTGCGCATCATGCAGCCCAATTTGCCGCAGGATGCTAAATTCAATCCGAAGAATCGCGACGCGATCATGCGTCGCTATCTTTCGATCAGCGCCCGGACGGGTGAAGACGGACGGCCGATCGAGGAGACCACGCATCTGATTTGGCCGGAATCGGCGTTTCCGTTCCTGCTGCACCGGGATCCAGCATCGCTGGCGCAGATCGCCGCTTTGCTGCGACCGGGGGCGGTCCTGATCACCGGCGCGGCCCGTATGGACGATCCCCTGCCCGGCGAAGCGGTGGGCAAGTTCTTCAATGCCATCCAGGTGATCGGCGACGACGGCACCATTTTGTCGGCGTACGACAAAGTGCATCTGGTGCCGTTCGGTGAATATGTGCCGCATTTCCTCGATGCGCTGATCCGGGCGGCCGGCCTTCGGCAATTCGTCCATATTCCCGGCGGATTCGAGCCTGGAAGCGAGCGTAACGCCCTTACGGTGCCGGGATTGCCGCCGGCGGCTGCGACGATCTGTTACGAGGCTATTTTTCCTGGGGACATTTTGCCCGACGGTCCGCGTCCGAATCTCATTCTGAACGTCACCAATGACGCCTGGTTTGGGCGTACGCCCGGGCCATACCAGCATTTTGCGCAGGCGCGCCTGCGCGCCGTGGAGGAGGGGCTTCCCCTCGTCCGCGCTGCAAATACCGGCATTTCAGCCGTCGTCGATCCCTATGGCCGGATCGTCAAAATGCTCCCCCT
The DNA here is from genome assembly GCF_056401005.1 of Microvirga sp. P4_G7. NCBI lineage: Bacteria > Pseudomonadati > Pseudomonadota > Alphaproteobacteria > Hyphomicrobiales > Methylobacteriaceae > Microvirga > Microvirga sp. P4_G7. The sequence goes on from NZ_JBFUKD010000057.1 coordinate 5,020, forward strand.
CGGAGTCGAAGGTGTCCTCGACGCTGAATTGCCACTTGCAATTTCCCCCTCTGTTTATAGAGGGTACAGCCTAGCAATTTTAACTGCTACGCTGATGACATGCTGCTTCCTTCCGGTTTTTCGTCGAAGGCGGCGGCCTCATCTGGACACACCAGGGGACTGATCCCGACGCCCGCGAGCCGGGCGAGGAGAGCTTCGACCATGAAGAAATCGACTAGCGCGATCGACGTTGAAATCGGAAGCCGCGTGCGGATGCGTCGCATGTCGATCGGCATGAGTCAGGAAAAGCTCGGGGAGATGCTCGGTCTCACCTTTCAGCAGGTGCAGAAATACGAGAAGGGGTCGAACCGTATCAGCGTCGGCCGCCTCGTCGACATCGCCAATATCCTCGGGGTCGAAATCGCCTTTTTCTTCAACGGCGTCCGGAGCGACCGCACCACATCCGGTTTCTCCGAAGGCGATTCTCCCTCCTACGCCTCCGAAGTGATGCAGACGCCGGAAGGCCTCCATCTGATTCGCACCTTCGCGTCGATCAAGAACGCCAAGGTCCGTAAGAGCATCGTCCAGCTGGTCGCCGCCCTCGCCGACTCGCCTGAGGCCGCAGAGGCCGCCGACGATCGTTCGAAATAAAGAACGCGTTCGTCCGTTTTCTTGACGTTTCGGGTCATTTGCTGCATTGAGCGTGCCTTCCGCTGCGCGTGAGGCGCGGCATTTGCCATTCAAGGACATTGACCGTGCGTCGTTCGAGCTACCTTTTCACGAGCGAATCCGTCTCCGAGGGCCACCCGGACAAGGTTTGCGATCGGATTTCCGATACCGTCGTCGACGCCTATCTCGCGGCGCTCCCCGAAGCGCGCGTGGCGTGTGAGACGCTCGCCACCACCAACCGCGTCGTCATCGCCGGCGAAGTGCGCGGGCCGTCTTCCATCACCCACGATCACATCGTCGAAATGACCCGCGCTGCGATCAAGGACATCGGCTACGAGCAGGACGGCTTCCATTGGAAGACCGCCGACGTGGCGGTTCACCTGCATGCCCAATCGGCCGATATCGCCCAGGGCRTCGATGCCGCGGGCAACAAGGACGAAGGCGCCGGCGACCAGGGCATCATGTTCGGTTACGCCTGCAACGAGACGCCGGAATTGATGCCGGCGCCGATCTACTACGCTCACAAGATTCTTCAGAACCTGACGATCGCCCGCAAGGCCAAGGAAAATGGCGCCGCCGTCCTCGGCCCAGACGCCAAGAGCCAGGTCACGTTGCGCTACGAGAACGGCAAGCCGGTCGCGGCGACCCAGATCGTGCTCTCCACGCAGCATCTCGACGAGAACCTCTCCTCCGAGGACGTCCGCGAGATCGTCGAACCCTACATCCGCAAGACCCTGCCGGCTGGCTGGGTTTCGGCCGAGACCGTCTGGCACGTCAATCCGACCGGTAAGTTCGTCATCGGCGGACCGGACGGCGATTGTGGCCTCACCGGCCGCAAGATCATCGTCGACACCTACGGCGGCGCGGCTCCCCACGGTGGTGGCGCGTTCTCCGGCAAGGATCCGACCAAGGTCGACCGCTCGGCGGCTTATGCGGCGCGCTATCTGGCCAAGAACGTGGTCGCGGCTGGTCTCGCCGATCGCTGCACCCTGCAGCTTTCCTACGCCATCGGCGTGGCGAAGCCCCTGTCGATCTATGCCGACCTGCACGGCACCGGCAAGGTCGACGAAGGCAAGCTCGAAGCCCTCCTGATGGACACCATGGACCTGTCGCCGCGCGGCATCCGCACCCATCTGTCGCTCAACAAGCCGATCTACGCCCGCACCTCGGCCTACGGCCATTTCGGCCGTCCTCCGGAAGCCGACGGCGGCTTCTCGTGGGAGCGCATCGACCTCGCCGACTCGCTGAAGTCGGCCTTCAACTAAGTCGTCATGAGCGCGGATATCGAGCATGCCGGCGCCTTCTTCGGGCGCCGGAAAGGCAAGAAGCTCCGCGCCGGTCAGGATGACCTGATCCAGAACCTGCTTCCGACGCTGCGTGTAGCGCCGGGAGCACCTTTTGAGACCTTGTTCGCGAAACCTGGCCGGGAAACCTGGCTCGAAATCGGTTTCGGCGGCGGCGAGCATCTGGCCGCACAAGCGCAAACGCATGCCGACGTGAACATCATCGGTTGCGAGCCGTTCGTGAACGGCATGGCGAAACTCCTCGCCACGATCGAGCGCGATCACCTGGCCAATATCCGTGTTTACGACGACGACGTCACCGACCTGCTGCCGACGCTGCCGGAGGGTTGCCTCGATCGCGTCTACATCCTCTATCCGGACCCGTGGCCGAAGCGTCGCCAGCGCAAGCGCCGACTGGTTTCCGACGAGATGCTCGTGGAACTCGCCCGCGTCATGCGCAAGGGGGCCGAGCTGCGCTTCGCCAGCGATATCGACGACTATATCGGATGGGTCCTGGCGCGCGCTCTGCGCTCTCGCCATTTCCGGTGGTCCGCCACGCGGGCGGATGATTGGCGCCGTCCTTATGACGGATGGCCGGGAACGCGCTACGAGGCAAAAGCCATCCGCGAAGGCCGCACCCCGTCTTATCTAACCCTTTTGCGTCTTTAGCCTTTTTCAGATCTTCCGCTACGTAAGATTCTTGTGATGCGCGCGGCTGGATTCGCCGTTTGCGGATCAGCGATGTGACAAGGATCGGCGATGGCGAAGGGGAGTGCCGCTGCTCCCGATGCGGGAGACTGGCGGGTCGACGGTCTCCTCTCGGGATACCGGTGGGACAGTGACGTCCTCAGCTTCGGCTTCGGCCCGAGCGCGGCCGATTACGGCACCGATTACGGCGCCGAGCCCGGCACGGATTTCTCGCCCGTCACCTTTGCCATGCAGCAGGCCTTCCGCTTTATCATCGAGGGCGCGAGCACCTTCGCCGGCGGACCGAAAATGGCGGTTCTGCCACTCACCGGATTCACGCGATTGCAAGTCGGCGAAGCGGGCGCGTCTCGTTCCTCCGCGCCCTCGTCATGGCCCGACATCGCCATCGGATCGACGGGGGCGACCACGACGGCGCATGCGTATTATCCGAGCCCCGATTCCTCCGCCGCCATTGGCGACATCTGGTTCGGACCCCATCGGGATTTTCGCAATCCGCTTGTCGGATCCTACGGCTTCGAGAGCRCCATCCATGAGCTGGGTCACGCGCTCGGCCTCAAGCATCCGCACGACATAGGTGACGAGGACGCGCTGCCGACGCTGCCGGCTTCCATGGATTCGGTCGAGTACACGGTGATGAGCTACCGTTCGTATCCGGGGGCGATCACGAGCGGATATACCAACGAGCGTTTCGGATTGCCGCAAACCTTCATGGTCGGCGATATCGCGGCGCTGCAAATTCTATACGGCGCCAATTTCGATTTTCGCAGCGCCGACACGGTCTATCGGTTCGATCGCAATACGGGCGAGACCTTCGTCGATGGTGTCGGCCAGGGTGTTCCGGGGGTCGGCGGCGACGAATCCAACCGGATCTTTGAAACGATCTGGGATGGCGGCGGCATCGACACGTACGATCTGTCGACGTATCGCGCCGATCTGTCCATCGACCTGGCGCCCGGATCGTCCAGCGCCTTCGGCGAAGAGCAACTCGCCCTGCTCGGAGGCGGGGTTCTGGCCCGTGGCAACGTCTACAACGCCTTGCAATACGAGGGCGATCCGCGTTCGCTGATCGAGAATGCGAAGGGCGGACGCGGCAACGATACCCTGCACGGCAACGCGGCCGCCAACCACCTCTACGGCAACGGTGGGAGGGATACCCTTTCCGGCGGCGCCGGCAGCGATACGATGGAAGGCGGCGCCGGCAACGACACCTATCTCGTGGACGACGCTTTCGACCTCGTCATCGATCCTTCGGGCACCGACCGGGTGGTCACGACGGTGGATTACACCCTCGGCCGTTCGATCGAGCAGCTCACCGGCTCTGGACCGCACGGGTTGGCCCTGACCGGCAACAATGGGGCGAACACGATCGCAGGCGGTGCGGGCGACGACGTCCTCACTGGCGCGAAGGGCAAGGATGCGTTTCTGTTTTCGGCGAAGCTCGATCGGGCCATGGGGAGCGTCGATACGATTGTCGATTTCAACGCGCGGGACGATTCCATCCACCTCGCCAAATCGGTCTTCGCCAAAGTCGCCAAGAAAGGCGTCCTGGCGCACGATGCCTTCTGGACCGGGTCGAAGGCCCACGATGCCTCGGACCGGCTCATCTACAACCGCAAGACCGGCGACCTGTCCTACGATCTGGACGGCTCGGGAAAAGGCGCGGCCATCCTGTTCGCCACCCTCATCCACAAGGTCAAGCTGACGGAGAAGGACTTCTTCCTGGTGTGACCGCTTCTATCCAGGAGTGCGTTGCAATGTCGGCGCCGCATCTAGCGTCATCCAGCGAACGCCCAAGCCGAGCCTGCCCGCAGGCTGGGAACCTGGATTGTCCGTTTCGACAGCGATCTCCACGAGCTTGGAATTCGCGACGAAGGAGGCTGGAACGCTGAACGCGACCTCCTGCTCCGCGACCATCGCGCCGCTGTTGACTCGTCCGACGGGATGTCCGTTGACCGAAATCGTCACCAAGTGGCTTTCGGAACCGATGTTGCTGAGAGACAAACGAAGCGTCGTATCGCCGCTGATGGCGTCATTCGTCTCGAAGGAAAGCATCGCCCGCGGCCGCTTCATGCGGGCGCCCGACTGGTCGGGAAGCGCCCATTCAACGCCGGTGAAGGCACGCGCGTTGCCGCCTTTGGCGAAGTTGACCTTTTGGCCGAGGGCAAGCTTGTTCGGTATGCGATGCCAGCTTTGCAGATCGAACAGGGAGCCGTTGATCTCGTAAGCCACAATATCGGCGATCCTATCGGTTCCGTGCATCCCTCGCGCCCATGTATAGGAAAGAAACCGACGTGTTCGCTGCGCAAGCGGCTCCTCCGCGACAAGCGATCGGCCTTCGCGAATGGTGCAATCGCGCGCCACGCCGCACACCGTCGCGGCGATGTCGGTCAGGCTGGCCGCCGACATGTC
>NZ_JBFUKD010000058.1:0-9992 GCF_056401005.1 Microvirga sp. P4_G7
ACGCCAGCCTGACTGTGTGGGATTCCTCGTCGAGCCACCTGACGCTTTGGATCATGCTGCTTGTCACCTGCTTCTTCCTGCCGATCATCCTTGCGTACACCGCTTGGGTTTATCGCGTCATGAGCGGCACAGTGACGGCGGATTCGATCAGCAAGAACCCCAACGCCTACTGAGGAACCTGAGATATGTGGTATTTTTCCTGGATCCTCGGTGTCGGCCTGGCCTGCACTTTCGCGATTTTGAACGCCATGTGGTTCGAGATGCGCGAGGACCGGCGTCACGAGGAAGAGAGTCGGTCGTAATGTTCGACTCTCTTATCGCGCGCTATGGCGGTTTGCCCGTTCCGCGATATACGTCCTACCCGACCGCGGCGGAGTTCTCTTCCGCGATCGGCTCCCGGGACTATGCGCGCTGGCTCGGTCGCGTCGATGCGAAAGAGAGCGCATCGGCCTACGTTCATGTGCCCTTCTGCCGCGACCTCTGCCATTATTGCGGGTGCCACACCAAGGTGGTTCGCCGCGATGAGGTAATCCTCTCGTACGGAGATAGCCTCGTCGCGGAAATTTCCTTGGTTGCTGGCCAGTTGCCCTCTGGTCTCAAATTGTCTCGTTTGCACTGGGGAGGCGGTACGCCGAGCATTCTCGGGACGGACGGGATCGCCACCGTGATCGGCGCAATCCGACGTCATTTTTCCTTCGAGGACGAGCACGAGCATGCCATGGAGCTCGATCCTCGGTACGTGGATTTGGAGTTCGCGCGCGCGCTCGTCGATCTCGGCATCAATCGAGTGAGCCTAGGTGTGCAAGACCTCGATCCTGAAGTGCAGAGAGCGATTGGCCGGATTCAACCGCAATCCGTCATCGGGGCGGCTGTGGACGCTCTTCGCGCCGCTGGCCTGACGCGGATCAATTTCGATCTCATGTACGGCCTCCCTTTGCAGACAGAGGTATCGATCCGTCGCACATGCGAAGCCGTGGCCGGTCTCAAGCCCGAACGGATCGCCTGTTACGGCTATGCTCATATGCCGGCGCGCAAACGCCACCAACGACTCATCGACCCCTCGACGCTTCCCGACGTTGGCGCGCGGTTCCTTCAGGCCCAGGCTGCGGCGGAGGTATTGACGGCTCACGGCTATGCGAAGATCGGAATCGATCATTTCGCATTGCCCCACGACCCGCTCGCGTCCGCGGCATGTGAAGGGAGGCTCTATCGAAACTTCCAAGGGTATACGGACGATGACCGCCCAAATCTGTTCGGCTTCGGGGCGTCTGCCATATCACGCACGACGGATGGCTTTGCCCAGAATATCGCTGATGTCGGCAGTTATCAGCGAGCGATGTCGGAGGGGCGAATTCCGACGACGCGGGGCTATCGTTTGAGCGACCGAGACCGCCTGCGTGGGCAGATCATCGAGCATCTCATGTGCAACTTCAAAGTCGATCTCGGCCTCTTCGGCGGGGCTGACGAGTTCGCCGACGAACTGGCGCTCCTGCGACCGCTGGTCGTGGATGGGGTCGTCACTACCGAGGGTCACGTTGTAGCGTTGACGGGTGCCGGGCGACCGTTCGTGCGGCTTGTTGCCGCCGTGTTCGACCAGTTCAGGGAGGAAGAACCGATCCGCTTCAGCCAAGCGATCTGACCGTCGATTGGTGAAGGGCAGACCCGCGCGGATAAACCCGAAAACCCGGTTTCCATGAGCGTGAATGCGACATATATCGGGGCAGTGCCATTTTCACTGAACGCCGGAGTTTGTCATGACAGCCCAGTTGAAATCGAGCGAAGGGACCCGACGGATCGATCTGAAAGATCCGTCTCTCCTGACGGACAAGGCCTATGTGGGCGGTGAATGGATCTCGGCTCAAGGCGGGAAATCAATCGATGTCACGGATCCCTTCGATGGCGCTCTGATCGCATCCGTTCCAGACCTCGGCCCCGATGTAGTGCGTCGCGCCATCGATGTGGCTCATGACGTTCAAAAGACCTGGGCCGCGCGCACGGCCAAGGAGCGCAGCCAAATCCTGCGCAAATGGTACGACCTCATCATCGCCAATGCGGATGATCTCGCTCTGATCCTGACCACCGAGCAGGGTAAGCCCCTCGCCGAGGCGAAGGGTGAAGTCGTGTCCAATGCGGCCTATATCGAGTGGTTCGCGGAAGAAGCGAAGCGCATCGACGGCGATGTCATTCCTAGCGCCAATGGAAATCAGCGTATTCTCGTTCTCAAGCAGCCCGTCGGCGTGTGCGCGGCGATCACGCCGTGGAATTTTCCCAATGGCATGATCACTCGCAAAGTCGGACCCGCATTGGCCGCTGGTTGCACGATGGTGCTCAAGCCCGCGGCGCAGACGCCGCTTTCAGCACTCGCGCTCGCGGTTCTCGCCGAGCGCGCAGGGGTGCCGAAAGGTGCATTCTCTGTCGTGACCGGTGAAGCCAAGCCGATCGGGACGGAATTCTGCCACAACCCGAAGATCGCCAAGATCACTTTCACCGGCTCGACCGGTGTGGGCCGTTGGCTCATGAAAGAGGCGGCGGACGGCATCAAGCGTCTTTCGCTTGAACTCGGCGGCAATGCGCCCTTCATCGTGTTCGATGACGCGGATCTCGATGCGGCCGTTGACGGCGCGATGCTGTCGAAATTCCGCAACTCGGGCCAGACCTGCGTCTGCGCCAACCGCATCTACGTGCAGGATTCGATCGTCGACGCCTTCGTGGAGAAACTCACAGCGAAAGTCGGCAAGATCAAGCTCGGTCGTGGCACGCTCAGYGACACCACGCAGGGTCCGCTGATAGACGAACGCGCCGTCGAGARGATGGAAGAGCACGTCAAGGACGCACTGGCGAAAGGTGGAAAGCTGGTTGCCGGCGGCAAGCGCTCGAAACTCGGCAGCACGTTCTTCGAGCCGACGGTGATGACCGGCATTACGCAGGAAATGAAGGTTGCGAAGGAAGAAACCTTCGCCCCGCTCGCGCCGATCATCCGCTTCAAGGACGAAGCCGATGTGATTGCGATGGCGAACGACACCGAGTTCGGCCTCGCGTCGTATTTCTACGCGCGCGACATGGCGCGTGTCTGGCGTGTGGCGGAAGCGCTCGAGAGCGGCATGGTCGGCGTCAACACGGGCGCGATCGCCAATGAAATGGCGCCGTTTGGCGGCGTGAAGCAATCAGGCCTCGGCCGCGAAGGCTCCAAATACGGCATCGAGGGTTATCTCGAGATCAAGTACGTCAGTCTCAACGGAATCTGATCAACGGCAAGAAGCTCGGTCCCTGGACCGGGCTTCTTGATTCACACGACGCGAATTTCGATGGTTCCGACGCCCTCGACGCCACCGGAGAGCACATCTCCCCGTTGGACAGCTCCGACGCCCGCCGGCGTTCCCGTCATGATGATGTCGCCGGGCGCCAGGGTGAAGAAGGTCGATAGATAAGCGATCGTGTCCGGAATGTTCCAGATCATCTGTGACAGGTCCCCTGTCTGACGGCGCGTTCCGTTCGCGTCGAGCCAGATGGTCCCCTTGGAGGGGTGTCCGATCTCTGATGCAGGCATAAGCGGCCCGCACGGGGCGGAAGCCTCGAAGGACTTACCGATTTCCCACGGTCGCCCGAGCTTCTTCGCCTCGCCTTGCAGATCACGCCGGGTCATGTCGAGACCGACGCCATACCCGAAGACGTGGTCGAGCGCACGATCTGGTGAGATGTTCGTTCCTCCGATCCCGAGCGCGATGACGAGCTCGATTTCATGATGCACGTCGGCGCTCATGACCGGATAGGGAAATTCGCCAGTCGTGACGAGCGCGTCGGGGTTTTTCTGAAAGAAGAACGGCGGTTCCCGATTGGGGTCGTGGCCCATCTCGATCGCGTGATCCGCGTAGTTTCGCCCGACGCAATAGACGCGGCGTACGGGAAAAAGTTGTTCCGTGCCACTGACCGGCAGGGTCGGAACCGCAGGCACATCGATCACGTAGCCGGTTGGCCGATCATTCATCGCATTGTCCTCTCAAGCRCTGGCGTTGCCCCGCTGCACAAGACCATGCGGCAAGCGGAACGATCGATATCGGGGTGTGTCTAGGCGGATGCGGAAACCGCGCCGAGCGCCTTTGCTTCGCGACGACGCTCGTGCAACACCCACTCGGTATAGCCGTTCGGCTGGGCGCGCCCCTTGAAGATGAGCTCACAGGCGGCCTTGAAGGCCGGTCCGTCGAATGTCGGAGCCATCGGGCGATAGAGGGCATCGCCGGCATTCTGCCGATCGACCACTTCCGCCATTCGCTTGAGTGTTTCCATCACCTTCTCCGGGGAGGCGATGCCATGGCGGAGCCAGTTCGCGATGTGCTGACTCGAGATGCGCAACGTCGCGCGATCTTCCATCAGCCCGACATCGTGAATATCCGGAACCTTCGAGCAGCCGACGCCCTGGTCGATCCAGCGAACCACATACCCGAGAATACCCTGGCAATTGTTGTCGAGTTCCTGCTGCACGGCGTCCGGCGCCCAGTTTGATTGCGACACCGGAATCGTGAGGATATCCGACAGCTTGGCCCGCGCCCGCTTTTTCAACTCTTCCTGACGGGCCTGAACATCGATCTGATGATAGTGCAGTGCGTGCAGCGTGGCTGCCGTGGGAGAGGGTACCCAAGCGGTGTTTGCTCCCGCCTGCGGATGGGCGATCTTCTGCGTCAGCATATCGGCCATCTTGTCGGGTGCCGCCCACATGCCCTTGCCGATCTGCGCCTTGCCCGGAAGGCCGCAGGCAAGGCCGATATCGACGTTCGAGTCCTCGTAGGCTTTGATCCACGCGGTCGACTTCATATCGTTCTTGCGGACCATCGGCCCCGCTTCCATCGAGGTGTGAATTTCATCGCCGGTGCGATCGAGGAAGCCCGTGTTGATGAAGAAGATCCGCTCTTCGGCGGCGCGAATGCACGCTTTGAGATTGATCGTCGTGCGCCGTTCCTCGTCCATGATGCCCATCTTGAGCGTGTGACGCGGCAGCGACAGCATGTCTTCGACCCGGGCGAACAGATCATCCGCGAAAGCGACTTCGTCAGGGCCGTGCATCTTTGGCTTCACGATATAGACAGAGCCGGTCCTGCTGTTGCGATACGGGCCAGTGCCTTTGAGATCGTGCATGGCAATGAGCGAGGTTACGGCGGCGTCGAGAATGGTCTCGGGAATTTCCTGCCCGTTCTGATCGAGAACGGCATCCGTGAACATGTGATGTCCGACGTTGCGCACCAGCATCAGGCTTCGGCCGTGAAGATGAACGTCTCCCGTCAACGGCTCCTTGAACGTGCGATCTGCGTTGAGCTTTCGTTCGATCGTGCGGCCGCCCTTTTGCAGCCGCTCGGTGAGATCTCCCCGCATCAGGCCAAGCCAGTTGCGATAGACGACGACCTTATCCTCGGCGTCGACCGCGGCGACACTGTCTTCGAGATCCATGATCGTCGAGATCGCCGCCTCGAGGACGACGTCGGCGACTCCAGCGGGATCATCCGCGCCGATGGGATTGGAACGATCGATCTTGATCTCGAGATGGAGGCCGTGATGGCGCAAAAGCACGGAGGTCGGCGCCGTGGGGTCGCCGAGGTAACCGACGAGCTGCGATGCGTCGGCGAGTCCGACCGCGTTGCCATCCTTCAGATCGACCTTGAGCGATCCGTCTTGGAGCGAATAACGGATCGAGTCCTTGTGACTGCCGGAGCTCAGGGGAGCAGCCTCGTCGAGCACTTCGCGCGCCCGTTCCACGACCTTGGCGCCACGGATCTTGTTGTATCCGCCCGATCGGGTTGCACCGCCGTCTTCCGGGATGGCGTCAGTGCCATAAAGCGCGTCGTAAAGGCTCCCCCAGCGGGCGTTTGCGGCGTTGAGGGCGTAGCGCGCATTGGACGTTGGGACGACGAGTTGCGGGCCGGCAATCCGAGCAATCTCGTCGTCGACATTGCGCGTTGCGACCGAGAAATTCTCAGGCTCCGGGAGGAGATATCCGATTTCGCGCAGAAAGCTCTCATATGCGCCTTGGTCGAATGCCTTCCCGGTTCTCTCGCGATGATAGGTATTGATCTTGGCCTGAAAATCATCGCGCACGGCCAAAAGGGCGCGGTCGCGGGGAGCAAAGTCGCGGATCAGTCCGGCAAGCCCGGTCCAGAAAGTCTCGCCCGAAACGCCGGTTCCGTCCAAAGCTTGCTTCTGAACGAAATCATAGAGAACCTTCGCAACCTTCAGACCTGCGACTTCTACGCGTTCCATCGTTTCGCTCTTCCTGTCATCCTGGGCCACATCGCCTCGTGCGGGCGAACATAGAGCGAGAGTTTGACCCGACCAAGTCATAAGGGCTTGCACTATAGTTATGGCGTTCACGAGATGTTCGACAGGCTCATCGCGATGTCACGCGGGGCCGGAACACTTGAGAAATCATGACGTTACCCGCTGAAGCGCTTCAGCGATGACAACGAGAACCAAGGGAATTGCATGCCGGATTACACACTTCGCCAAAAATGGCTCTCCCGCCCGGCCTATCGCTTGGCGAAGAAGGCGATGCCCGGCCTGTCGGCCACGGAGCGGGAAGCCATCGAAGCGGGCGATGTGTGGTGGGACGGCGACCTGTTCACGGGCAATCCCGATTGGCGAAAGCTCCTCGACGTTCCGCCCGCATCGCTTTCCGCGGACGAGCAGGCCTTTATCGTGGGACCCGTCGAGACGTTGTGCGGCATGCTCGACGATTGGCAGATCACCTGGAAGGATCGAGACCTTCCCCCGGAGGCGTGGGCCTTTCTAAAGGCCAATCGCTTCTTCGGCATGATCATTCCGAAAGAATACGGGGGGCTTGGCTTTTCGGCCTACGCCCACTCGGAGGTCGTCCGCAAGATTTCTACGCGGTCAGTCGCGGCCGCGGTGGTGACGATGGTGCCGAATTCCTTGGGTCCGGGCGAATTGCTCATGCAGTTCGGCACCAAGGAGCAGCGGGATTTCTGGCTGCCGCGCCTGGCGGACGGTCGGGAAATTCCCTGTTTCGGGCTGACGAGCCCGGAGGCTGGTTCTGACGCGGCCGCCATGACCGATCAGGGCGTCGTCTGCCGCCAGAATGTCGACGGCCGGGAGGTGCTCGGCATTCGGCTCAATTGGCACAAGCGCTATATCACCTTAGGTCCTGTCGCGACGGTGCTGGGTCTTGCGTTCAAGCTGTCCGATCCGGATCATCTTCTAGGGCCCGAAGTAGATCTCGGCATTACCGTCGCATTGGTGCGAACGGATGCGCCCGGCGTCGAAATAGGACGGCGTCACATACCGGCGCTTCAGATGTTTCAGAACGGACCGAACTGGGGCCGTGATGTCTTCATTCCGATTGACGATGTCGTCGGCGGGCGAGAGCGGGTCGGTCAAGGATGGCGCATGTTGATGAGCGCGCTAGCGGCAGGCCGAGGCATCTCCCTGCCATCTCTTTCGGCCGCCGGTGCTGCATTCGCCGCGCATACAACTGGAGCGTACGCGCGCATCCGCGAGCAGTTCCATGTGCCGATCGGCAAGTTCGAAGGCGTTCAGGAAAAGCTCGCGCGCATTGGGGGGGCAGCCTACCTCCTCGATGCCGCGCGTCGACTCACGTGCGCGTGTCTCGATCAAGGGCATCATCCGGCCGTTATCTCGGGCATCATGAAGCTCCACGCTACGGAGCACATGCGTGTCGCACTCAATGATGCAATGGACGTCCATGCTGGAAAAGCCGTCATCGACGGGCCGCTCAACTATATAGGCAATTTCTATCGCGCCATTCCTGTCGGGATCACCGTAGAAGGCGCCAATATCCTCACGCGATGTCTGATTATTTTTGGTCAAGGGGCGATCCGAAGCCATCCGTTCATCCTGAGAGAGCTCCTTGCCCTGAACGATACCGATGAAGAGCGCGGCGTGAAGGCTTTCGATGCCGTCTTCTGGTCGCATATCGGCCATACCGCAATGACGATGTTCAGAGCCCTCGGCCGCAGCTGGACCGGCGGTTCTATCGGGCCTGCACCGGACGCTGGGGCCGCCTCCTCGTTCTACAGGCAACTAGGTCGTTATTCCGCGGGATTTGCCCTCGCAGCGGACTTCGCCTTTCTCACGATGGGCGGCGCGTTGAAGCGCAGGGAGCTTCTCTCAGCGCGCTTCGGCGATATCCTCTCGGAGCTCTATCTTCAGTCTGCGGCGCTCAAACGGTGGGAGGATGAGGGCCGCCAGGATGCCGACCTTCCGCTCCTTCGCTATTGTCTGGAAACGGGGATTCGCACCATCGAGAACCGTTTCGCCGAGATCTTCGACAATCTGCCGAACCGGCCGACTGCCTGGCTCCTGAAGTTTATCATTCAACCGTTCGGGGTTCGGGCGCGCGGCCCATCGGATGAGCGCATCGCGCAATGCGCAGCGTTGTTGATCGAGTCGTCGGGCGCGCGGGACCGGCTGACAGCGGGGCTTTATCACGGCAACGGCGACGATGGATTGGTGCGACTGGAGCGGGCATTCGCCCTGGTGGAGCGGGCAAAGCCTATCCGTGACCGGCTTCGGGCGGCTCAACTTGCCGATTGACGGGATGCGCAAGTAGCCGGTCAGCTTTCCGACGACGACGCCCGGCTCCTCGCCGAAGCGGATCATGCGGTCGCCGCGGTGATCCAAGTGGACGATTTCTCCCAAGAGGAACTGCGGGGTCCGGATGCATCATCGCAAGAATTCGTGTCGATGCCACTGGCGGCCACGGGAACCTGACCGTCCCCTCCACAGATTGTGACAGACCGGGGCTTTTCTCCTTGAGGGAAGGCCTTAGTCTGGACGCTCCGCCCGCGAGCCTGGATCGACCATGCCGACCGATGCCGTAATTCTGAGGGCCCTTTTTCAGGCCGCTCTCGATGCCGCCTTGCCTGAAGGCAAGTTCGACGGCTTGCTGCCCGACCGCCCGAAGGGCCGCACCATCGTTCTGGGCGCAGGCAAGGCGTCGGCCCGGATGGCGGCGGCGTTCGAGGAATCCTGGGCGAAAGTCGGTGGCACGTGCGAAGGGCTCGTGGTGACCCGCTACGACCACGCAGTTCCGACGCGCTCCATTGAAATCGTTGAGGCTTCCCACCCCGTTCCCGACCAGGCAGGGCTCGAAGCGGCGCAGCGAATTTTCGCGTTGGCCGGGAAGGCGGGTCCAGACGATCTTGTGGTGTTCCTGATTTCCGGCGGCGCGTCCGCGCTTCTCGCCCTCCCGGCCGACGGCCTGACCCTCGCCGACAAACAGGCGGTCAACAAGGCACTTCTTGCCTCCGGAATGCCGATCGGCGCGATGAACCGGGTTCGCAAATCCCTGTCCGCCATCAAGGGCGGCAGACTCGCCGCGCAGGTCGGCGACGCGAAGCTCGTGACTTATCTGATTTCCGATGTGCCGGGCGACGATCCTGGCAGTATCGGATCGGGGCCGACGATCCCGGAAGCCTCCGATCCGGACCAAGTTTTTGCGCTTCTCGACGCCTACGACATCGATCTGCCAGACCATGTGCGAAATGCGATACGAGCCAACGCAATCACAAAGCCCTCCGTGTCGGGTCCGGTTCACGTGTTGGCGACACCGCATTCGGCTCTCATGGCCGCGGCCGCGAGGGCGCACGGCTTCGGTCTCCATCCTCTGATCCTCGGCGACGCGATCGAGGGGGAAGCGCGGGAAGTGGGCCAGGTGATGGCGGGGATTGCTCGGTCGGCGCTCGAGCACGATGTGCCCATCGGTAAGCCCTGCGTTCTGCTATCCGGAGGAGAAACGACGGTGACGTTGCGAGGAAAGGGGAGGGGTGGACGGAACGCCGAGTTTTTGCTGGCGCTCGCCGTCGCTCTGAAACATTCACCCTCCATCGCGGCCCTCGCCTGCGACACGGATGGCATCGATGGTTCGGAAGACAATGCCGGCGCATGGTTCGACGGGGCATTCACGATGCAAGCCCAGCAGGCCGGGATCGACCTCGCCGCTCATCTGGCAAACAACGACGCCTACACGG
>NZ_JBFUKD010000059.1:0-9972 GCF_056401005.1 Microvirga sp. P4_G7
GTTGTGGACAGGCTTGCGGCGTCGCGATTCACGCTCCAAGAGAAACAACAGATTCTAAGATTCAAAGATTCTAAGATTGATAGGAGACCCTGTGGGCGAAGCCTCAACCAAACCAATCCTGCGGGTTCTCGCCGGAGAATCCGTCTGGCCTCTCCCCATCTGGATCATGCGGCAGGCGGGCCGCTATCTGCCGGAGTACCGGGAAACGCGCGCCAAAGCCGGATCGTTCCTCGATCTGTGCTACAATCCCCACCTTGCGACGGAGGTCACCCTCCAACCGATCCGCCGGTTCGGTTTCGACGCGGCGATCATGTTTTCGGACATTCTGGTGATTCCCCACGCCCTTGGCCAAGACGTGCGGTTTGTCGAAAACGAGGGGCCGAAGCTCGAACCCATTTCCTCCGAGGGTGATCTCAAGAGGCTTGCCGACGAATTGCCGCTCGACCGGCTCGATCCGGTTTTCGAAACCCTCGATCGCCTGCGCGCGGCACTCCCGTCTCAGACCACGCTCCTCGGCTTCTGTGGCGCCCCCTGGACCGTGGCGAGCTACATGATCGCGGGGAAGGGCACTCCGGACCAGGCACCGGCAAGGCTGACCGCCTACCGCGATCCGGCCTTCATGCAGGCTCTCATCGATAGGCTCGTCCGGGCCTCGACCGCCTATCTGATCCGCCAGATCGATGCGGGCGCGGAGGCCGTTCAGATCTTCGAAAGTTTCGGTTCGGCCCTGCCACCGGCCTTGTTCGAGCGTCTGTCCCTCGATCCGATCCGCCAAATCGTCCACGGTCTCAAGGCGGCACGGCCGCAAGCACGGGCGATCGTGTTCGTGAGGGGAGGTGGGGCTCATCTGCACCGGTTCCACGAGGAGGGCATCGGCGACGCCCTCGCCCTCGATTGGACGCTCGCCCCCGAGGACGTACTGGCGTCGTTTCCCGCTCATGTGGCGAGCCAGGGCAATCTCGACCCTCTGGCACTGGTCGCCGGCGGCAAACCCTTGAATGCGGGCATCGACCGGATTCTCTCGGCTGTGCGCGCCCGTCCGCATATTTTCAATCTCGGCCACGGCATCGTGCCCGAAACGCCGGTCGAACACGTGCAGCAACTCATCGACCGCGTCCGCGGCGCAGGAGCTTGAGAGATGGCCTATCTCTGGATCAAGGCGTTTCACGTCGTTGCCGTGATCAGCTGGATGGCGGGCATGCTCTACTTGCCGCGCCTGTTCGTCTATCACAGCGAAACGCAGCGCGGCTCCATTCAGTCCGAGACGTTCAAGATCATGGAACGGCGCCTGCTCAAGGCGATCATCAACCCGGCCATGGCGATCTCCTGGATCCTCGGCCTGATTCTGATCTGGGAAGGGGGCTGGATGTCGTCGGGCTGGCTCCRTGCCAAGCTCGCCTTCGTGCTGGTGTTGTCCGGCATGACAGGTTTCTTGTCTCGCTGCGTGAAGGATTTCGCTGCCGATCGGAACGTGCGCCCGGCGAAATTCTACCGCGTGCTCAACGAGGTGCCGACGGTTCTGATGATCGGCATCGTCATCTTCGTCATCGTCAAACCGTTCTGAACGACACCGGACTTGAGGATTGGCGCGATTAGCGCTAAGGGTTAGGTCTCTTCCAAAAAAGACAGGTTGTGCTGTAGCGGGCTTTCCGGCCCTCCCAAATCACAATCGTGACCGGGCGGCCCTGTCGAATCTCCTTCCTTTTTCGTGACGCGTTCGGGCTCCCGGACGTGATCCATCTGACCTGAGAGTGTTCCCCGATGAGGGAAATCAAACTTCAAGACCTGAAATCCAAGACCCCGACCGAGCTCATCACCTTCGCGGAGGAGTTGGAAGTCGAGAACGCCAGCACCATGCGCAAGCAGGAGCTGATGTTCGCGATCCTCAAGCAGCTCGCCGCGCGGGAAGTCGAGATCATCGGCGCCGGCGTCGTCGAAGTGCTGCAAGACGGATTCGGCTTCTTGCGGTCGGCCGACTCGAACTATCTGCCGGGTCCCGACGACATCTACGTTTCGCCCTCGCAGATCCGCAAATTCGGCCTGYGCACTGGCGATACAGTGGACGGCCCGATCCGTGGCCCCAAGGAAGGTGAGCGCTATTTCGCCCTGCTGAAGGTCAACACGATCAATTTCGAGGATCCCGAGAAGATCCGCCACAAGGTCCATTTCGACAATCTGACGCCGCTGTTCCCGACCGAGCGCTTCAAGCTCGAGATCGACGATCCGACGCGCAAGGATTTCTCGTCGCGGATCATCGACATCGTGTCGCCCATCGGTAAGGGTCAGCGCGCGCTCATCGTCGCGCCGCCGCGGACGGGTAAGACCGTGCTGATGCAGAACGTGGCGCAGTCGATCACCACCAATCATCCGGATTGCTATCTGATCGTGCTGCTCATCGACGAGCGCCCGGAAGAAGTGACCGACATGCAGCGCTCGGTGAAGGGCGAGGTGGTCGCCTCCACCTTCGACGAGCCGGCGTCCCGCCACGTGCAGGTCGCAGAGATGGTGATCGAGAAGGCGAAGCGTCTCGTCGAACACGGCCGCGATGTCGTCATCCTGCTCGATTCGATCACCCGCCTCGGTCGCGCCTACAACACGGTGGTTCCATCCTCCGGAAAGGTTCTCACCGGTGGTGTGGACGCCAACGCGCTGCAGCGTCCCAAGCGCTTCTTCGGCGCTGCCCGTAACATCGAGGAGGGCGGTTCGCTCACCATCATCGCCACAGCGCTGATCGATACGGGTTCGCGTATGGACGAGGTGATCTTCGAAGAGTTCAAGGGCACCGGCAATTCGGAAATCATCCTGGACCGCAAGGTGTCCGACAAGCGGACCTTCCCGGCGATCGAYATCWCSCGCTCSGGYACCCGCAAGGAAGAGCTGTTGGTTCCGGCCGATACGCTCAAGAAGATGTACGTTCTGCGCCGCATCCTCAATCCGATGGGAACGGTCGACGCGATCGAGTTCCTGCTGGACAAGCTGCGCCAGACCAAGTCGAACGCGGAATTCTTCGATTCCATGAATACCTGATTGGAATACCTGATCGGAATTTCATCGCCCCATCCTCGTCCGCGAGGGTGGGGTTTTTTATGATCGGGGCAGGTCGGCAACGGTCGAATGCGGTCGACGATTCGCAGACGGAACGATGGGAGGCAGGGGTCATCATGGACGGAATTGTCGCGCAGGCCGCACGCAACAACGCCCTGTGGTGCGATGCCGTTTGCCGGGCGCACGGCCGCCCCGGCGCGTTCGAGAATGCGCTTTGGGTCAATCGATCGGGGACACCCCGATACTATCCCGATGCGGTGACCCTGTCCGAGGCGGATTCCCCGGAGCAGTTGGAGGCCCTGACCGCATTGTTCGCGACATCGCCGACCCGAAGCTGGGCGGTCAAGGACAGCTTCATGTCCCTCGACCTGGCACCGTTCGGCTTTGCGCCGGTCTTCGATGCGCGATGGATCACACGCGATCCGGCGGCGGACGACAAACCCGCGAGCACCGGATGGTTTGAGATGAGACAGGAAAGCGACCTCATCGGCTGGGAGCGGGCATGGGCCGCGGGAGATCCCAGTTGGACGGACACGCCGGCGGCGCGGTTGTTCAAACCATCCCTGCTGGCGGACCCGGACATCGTCTTCGCTGCGCTTACAGGAAACGATGGCGCGATCCTCGGCGGCGGCATTCTGAACAGGGGTGCGGGAGTGGTCGGACTTTCCAATCTCTTCGCCACGTCGGTGGAGAGTGAGGCCGTCTGGCACGGCCTCGGCCGGTGGGCGATGGAACGGTTCCCGGGTCTGCTCCTCGTYGGCTACGAGCACGGGGAGGAACTCGCCTCGGCACGTCGCTCGGGCTTCGAAACCATCGGCGACCTGCGGGTGTGGCATCGCGCTGCCTCGTAAAGGTCTTTACTTCGACGGCGCGACCATGGGCGTCGTACCGGTGGCCACCCATTCCGGTGTCATCACCGGGCTTGTGCCGGTGACCCCGACAAGAAGAACACTGCGCCTCACCGATCGAGGTGGCCGGGACGCGCCCGGCCATGACGCGGGGCGGAAGTACGCGGTCGAGGGAATAAGCATCCTTCGGTGCGACCTCAGCCTCCCAGCATCGCGCGCGCCTGCTCGACCAGGGCGGTGGGTGTCTGGATGGGCAGCGARCACCGCATGCCAGCACACACCAGGGCATGCGGATCCGCGACCGACGGGGCGGCCCTCCTCGCAGGGTGGCCGGTCGGCAGCTCCGTTCCCGAAGTCACCACGTGGACGGTTCGATCGGTGTAGGGCAGGCCGAGGGCGGCAGCGCGCAGCGCCTGGGTGAGGGGATCGGTATCCTCGCCGCTCACGACGATGGTGAGGCCGCGCAGATGCAAGTCGAGCGCATTGAGGATGGTCGTGTGGCCGAGCGGCGCGGCGCGGGCGAATCCCGTGAGGCGGCTGAGGGCATCGATGGCGACCTGCTCGTCCGCGTCTTCGCCGGTGATCTGGGCAAGCCTGACAAGGGCTTCCGCGAAGACGCCATTGGCATTCGGAACCGCGTCGTCATTGGTGGGTTGCGGTCGCACCACGAGGGGATCGGCCGTCTTGGCGGTCATGGCCAAGAGACCCGACGGTTCTCGGAAGTCGCTGAACAGTACATCCCGCCAGCGGCGCGCATCGTCGAGATAGGACGCCTCGCCGGTCGCCTCGAAGAGCGCGAGCGCGGCGCGCATCATCGCGGCGTGATCGAGGGCGAACCCCGGAAAGATCAGATGGTCACGACGCCAGGAATGGCCGAGGCGACCGTCGCGCGTCATTGATTCGGAAATGAAACGATACGCGTCTCGAGCGGGCTTCAGCCAGTCGGGTGCGTTGAGCGCGAGCGATGCGCGCACCAGCGCGGCGATCATCAGCCCGTTCCAATCGGCCAGGATCTTGTCGTCGAGACCCGGACGCGGGCGCTCGTCCCGGCGTGCCAGGAGCCGGGCGCGCATGTCCGCGAGCATGGCCTCGTCGTCGAGATTGGCTTCGCCCGACCGAAGCCGGTGCGGGATGTTGGTGCCCTCCCAATTGCCCTGTTCGGAGATGTCGTAGGCGACGGCGAAATCGTCGGCCCCGTTCCCCAGGACATCCCGGATTTCGGCGAGGGACCAGACGTAGAAGCGGCCCTCTTCACCTTCCGAATCCGCATCGAGGCTCGCCGCGAAGGCGCCGTCCGAAGTGGTCATCTCGCGCAAGAGCCAGGTCACGATTCCCTCGGCGGCGGCGGCGAAGAGGGGACGGCCGGTCTCGGCTGCCGCCACGGCATAGAGCTCCAGGAGCTGCGCGTTGTCGTAGAGCATCTTTTCGAAATGCGGCACGAGCCATTGCGCGTCGACCGAATAGCGCGCGAAGCCTCCGCCGAGGTGGTCGTGAATTCCGCCGAGCGCCATTCGCTCGAGACTGAGGTGAAAGCGCTCGCGGGCGGTCGCGTCTCCCCGTCGATGGGCATAGCGAGACAGGAATTCGAGGATCGGTGGGTTGGGAAATTTCGGGGCGCCGTTCAGCCCGCCATCGACCGGATCGATGATCGTCGTGACGCTCGCCCCGATGCCGTCGAGGTCAGCGAGCGACAGGCTCGCCCCCGCTTCCGGTGCCGCGCTCTTTGCGAGTGCCGCCTTCATGGCGATGCGGTTCTTCTCGATGCGTTCGGGCTCGGCGTGATAGAGGCGGGCGATCTCGGTCAGAACCTGGACGAACCCCGGCCGTCCGAAACGGGGCTCTTTCGGAAAATATGTCCCGCCCCAGAACGGTTCGCCGGTCGGCGACAGGAACATCGTGAGCGGCCAGCCTCCCTGTTCACCGAGAAGCTGCAGAGCATTCATGTAGATGTGATCGACGTCCGGCCGCTCCTCCCGATCGACCTTGATGCTGACGAAATGGGCGTTCATCACCGCGGCGACGTCGGCGTCCTCGAAGCTCTCATGCGCCATCACGTGACACCAATGGCAGGCGGCATAGCCGATCGACAACACGATGGGCCGGTTGGTCGCCCGCGCTTCGGCGAAGGCAGCGGCACCCCATTCCCACCAGTGGACGGGGTTGTCCTTGTGCTGAAGAAGGTAGGGAGAACTCGCCGCGCCGAGATGATTCATCAATCGTTCCGATTCGCCGGTTAGGGTCTGATGGGCCGCGAGCGACACGACGGCCCTCGACCGATTCGGATGTGAACCGATCGAGCATGAAGATTAAAAGTTTCACCGCCCTTAAAGGTTCAGAGCATGCGCTCGGATGACACCATCTTCGCGGCTGCTTCCGGCTTCGGACGCGCCGCCATCTGCGTCGTGCGGATCAGTGGCGCGCGGAGTCGATTCATCCTCGAAACGATCGCCGGAGGAGTTCCGCCGGCGCGCCATCTGAGCTTGCGGGTGCTGCGCGATCCCGCCAACGGCGAGCCCCTCGATCAGGCCCTCGTCGCCTTCATGCCCGGTCCGCACAGCTTTACCGGCGAGGATCAAGTCGAGCTGCATATCCATGGCGGCCTCGCCACCCGAGGCGCGGTGCTGCACGCACTGACGGGGGTCGGGGGATGTCGGGCGGCAGAGGCTGGCGAGTTCACCCGCCGTGCCTTTCTCAGCGGGCAGATGGACCTCACCCGGGTGGAAGGTCTTGCCGATCTCATCGATGCGGAGACCGAAGCGCAGCGACGGCAGGCGCTGTTTCAGCTCGAGGGGCGCCTCGGCAATGTCGCCGAGGCCTGGCGCGAGGACGTGCTGCAAGCGCTCGCCCTGCTCGAAGCCTCCCTTGATTTTGCCGATGAGGGCGACATTCCGGAAACCTTGGAGGCGCAGGCCGCCGACCGGATCGCTCAGCTGCATGCGGGCATTGGGCGGGTCCTCGCCGAGCCATCGGGCGAGCGATTGCGGGAAGGTCTGATCGTCGTGTTGGCGGGCCCGCCGAACGCCGGCAAGTCCACCTTGCTCAACGCCCTGGCGCAACGCGACGTCGCCATCGTGTCCCCGATTGCCGGCACGACACGCGACGTCATCGAGGTGCGGTGCGATCTGGGTGGTTTGCCCGTGTTGTTCGTCGACACCGCCGGCTTGCGGGAGAGCACCGACGCCATCGAGCAGGAAGGTGTCGCGCGGGCGTTGGCGCGGGCGCGGGCAGCGGACGTGGTTCTCTGGCTCGTCCCACCGGAGGGAGCGCCGGCAGCGCCGAGCGGGGGACGGGTGATCCGGGTGGGAACCAAGGGCGACCTGGTTCAGAGGGAGACCCACAACGCAGGTGGATCGAATCGGATGCGAGACGATGTCGATCTCGTCTTGTCCGCGACGACGGGGGAGGGGATGGCGACGCTCCTTTCTGCGCTCCGTGAGGAAGCTGAGCGGTCTCTCGGGCGCGGGGATGCAGTGTTGACGCGAGAGCGGCACCGGCATGCCCTCACCCGAGCCCACGCCGCGTTGGGCCGCGCACTGGAACTGCTTCATGCGGGACAGGCCTCGGAGTTGGCGACGGAAGACGTTCGCGTGGCGGCCCATGCGGTGGGCGAGGTTACCGGTCGGGTCGATGTGGATGACGTCCTCGACCGGTTATTTTCGAGTTTCTGTATTGGAAAATGAGACGTCGAAATGATCGGTTTGTGGGGAGCGAACGCGTCGAAGCATGTGTGCAGGTCGGTGGAAAACAGCCTCGACAACGAGTCGATAAGGAGTCGATAGCCTGTGGACAAGGAGTCGATAACCCGGGAGGCGATCGGATGTTTCACGTGAAACATTTCGACCTTTGACCTTTCGGGCGTTGCGTCCTACAGACCTGTCTCGGAGAGAATCATGCAGCTTGGATTCGATGTGGTTGTGGTTGGCGGAGGTCATGCCGGCGCCGAGGCGGCGGCTGCGTCGGCGCGTGTCGGCGCCCGCACCGCTCTCGTCACACACAAGGCATCCACCATCGGCGTCATGTCCTGCAACCCGGCAATCGGCGGGTTGGGCAAGGGGCATCTGGTCCGTGAGATCGATGCCCTTGATGGCGTCATGGGGCGTGTCGCAGATCAATCCGGCATTCAATTTCGCTTGCTCAATCGCCGCAAGGGGCCGGCTGTCCGAGGTCCTCGCACTCAAGCTGACCGCAAGCTCTACGCGCGGGCTATGCAGGCCGAGCTCGCGCAGATCCCCAATCTGACCGTCATAGAGGGTGAGGCGCATGACCTGCGCATCGATCGCGAGGGCCGTGTTACCGGCCTTCTCCTCGCGGATGGCCGCGAAATTTCCGCTGCCGCTGTGGTGTTGACGACGGGGACCTTCTTGAGCGGTCTCATCCATATCGGTGAACGCAAGATTCCGGCGGGACGTATGGGCGAAAATCCTTCCCTGGGGCTCTCTGCCACCTTGAATCGCTTCGGCTTCAATCTGGGCCGTCTCAAGACAGGTACACCGCCGCGCCTGGACGGGCGGACGATCGATTGGGCCGGAATCGACAAGCAATCGGCTGACGACGATCCGGTTCCATTTTCGTTTCTGACTGAACGCATCACGGTGCCTCAGATCGAGTGCGGAATCACCCGGACGAGCGCGGCGGGGCACGAGCTCATCCGGCGCAATCTCCACCGCGCTCCCATGTATTCGGGCGATATTCTTAGTCGCGGACCGCGCTATTGCCCGTCCATCGAAGACAAGGTGGTTCGTTTCGGAGACCGCGACAGCCACCAGATTTTTCTCGAGCCCGAGGGACTGGACGATACCACCGTTTACCCCAACGGCATTTCGACGTCCTTGCCGGAGGACGTTCAAGCGGCTCTCCTGGGGACGATCCCAGGATTGGAACGGGCGGCGATGATTCAGCCGGGCTACGCCATCGAGTACGATTTCGTCGATCCGCGGAATCTTGACCAAACTCTCGAGGCGAAGGCGGTCCGTGGCCTGTTTCTGGCCGGCCAGATCAATGGGACGACGGGGTACGAAGAAGCGGCGGCACAGGGGCTTGTGGCCGGCCTCAATGCTGCCCGCAGCGCTGGTGGGCAAGGGGGCGTGGTCTTTGATCGTGCCGAATCGTACCTTGGCGTCCTCATCGATGACTTGGTCACACGCGGCGTGAGCGAGCCGTATCGGATGTTCACCTCGCGTTCCGAATACCGGTTGAGTTTGCGGATCGACAACGCCGATGAGCGGTTGACCGGCAAGGGCGTTGCCTTGGGTTGCGTGGGCTCCAATCGGGCGGGCCATTATGCTCGTCGCCAGGCTGCCCTGGACACATGCAGGGTGGAGCTGCAGAGGCTTAGCATTACGCCGCAAGAAGCGGCGGAGTTCGGACTGACCTTGAATCAGGACGGCATTCGCCGTTCGGCCTACCAGCTTCTCTCCTATCCGGATCTCGGATGGGAGTCTCTTCTCTCCGTATGGCCGCAGCTTGCCGCAGTTCCTTCGGGCGTTCGGGATCGTCTCGAGACCGACGCGACCTATGCAGTGTACCTTGATCGGCAGCAATCGGATATTGCGGCCTACCGACGAGATGAGACAATTGTCCTCGATTCTGGTTTGGATTTTTCCGCGCTTCCCGGAATCTCCAATGAAATCAAGGGGAAGCTGGAGACGGTTCGGCCGAAGACTTTGGGGCAGGCGGCCCGGATCGAGGGCGTCACGCCAGCCGCTCTGACGCTGCTGGCCGCTTTCGTGAAACGTTCTCGCGTCGATTCGCCTGCGAAACACTAATCGATATCATGGTCACTCAAGCGGAATCAGCCCTTGCGGGCTTTGATGTTTCACGTGAAACAACGGAAAGACTGGCAGTTCTGGCATCCGAGCTGGAGCGTTGGCAGAGAATCAAAAATCTCGTCGGACCGGCGACGCTCAACGATGTTTGGACGCGTCATATCGCCGATTCGCTTCAGCTTGCTTCGCTGGCTCCCGATGCGACATCGTGGCTCGATCTCGGCTCTGGCGCCGGTTTTCCCGGTTTGGTGGTCGCTATTGCTGGCATTGAGACTGGTCTCGCCGTTCATCTGGTCGAAAGCAATGCGCGAAAA